>NZ_JBEHVV010000007.1:0-26525 GCF_040227395.1 Coprococcus sp. RTP21428st1_C9_RTP21428_210409 | reverse complement strand
CTATCACAGAGATTGGAAATGGTCTTACACGTCCTATGATCGGTATGCATTTCTTCAATCCAGCTGACAGAATGAAGCTTATCGAGGTTATCGCAGGTGTTAATACACCAGCTGAGATTGTAGAGAAGATCGTTAAGATCTCAGAGGAGATCGGTAAGACTCCAGTACAGGTTAACGAGGCTGCTGGATTCGTAGTAAACAGAATCCTCATCCCAATGATCAACGAAGCTGCATTCATCAAGATGGAAGGTGTATCAGACATAGCTGGTATTGACGCTGCTATGAAGCTTGGTGCTAACCATCCAATGGGACCACTTGAGTTAGGTGATTTCGTAGGCCTTGATATCTGTCTTGCAATCATGGACGTTCTGTACAATGAGACAGGTGACAGCAAGTATCGTGCATGTCCATTACTTCGTAAGATGGTACGTGGCGGCAACCTTGGTGTTAAGAGCGGCAGAGGATTCTATGTATACAATGCTGATCGTACAAAGACACCAGTTGATGCTCAGTAATAGTGCTAAGTAATATAATATATTCATGGAGGAATAATTAGAATGGATTTCGCTTTAGACAAGAAGTATGAAATGGCGCAGAATTTATTCAGAGAGTTCGCGCAGAATGAAGTAAAGCCTCTTGCTCAGGAAATTGACGAACAGCACAGATTTCCTAGAGAGACTGTAGAGAAGATGGCAAAGTATGGTTTCTTAGGAATCCCTGTTTCTAAGGAG
Source organism: Coprococcus sp. RTP21428st1_C9_RTP21428_210409 (assembly GCF_040227395.1). Lineage (NCBI taxonomy): Bacteria > Bacillati > Bacillota > Clostridia > Lachnospirales > Lachnospiraceae > Coprococcus > Coprococcus sp. RTP21428st1_C9_RTP21428_210409. The sequence goes on along the minus strand of NZ_JBEHVV010000007.1, from coordinate 25,794 downwards.
TTAGGCGGACAGGGCTGTGATATTCTCACATATGCTATGTGCGTTGAGGAACTTTCAAAGGTTTGTGGTACTACAGGTGTTATCGTATCAGCACACACATCACTCTGTGTTGATCCTATCGTAACATTTGGTACACCAGCTCAGAAGGAGAAGTATGTTCCTGATCTTGCTTCAGGCAGAAAGCTTGGTGCTTTCGGTCTTACTGAGCCAGGTGCTGGTACAGATGCTCAGGGACAGCAGACAAAGGCTGTACTTGACGGAGACGAGTGGGTACTTAACGGATCAAAGTGCTTCATCACAAACGGTAAAGAGGCTGACGTATATATCGTTATCGCAGTTACTGGTATCGTTGAGAAGCGTGGCAGAAAGATGAAGGAGATCTCAGCATTCATCGTAGAGAAGGGTACACCTGGATTTACATTCGGTACAAAGGAGAACAAGATGGGTATCTGTGGTTCTTCAACATACGAGCTTATCTTCACAGACTGCCGTATTCCAAAGGACGCTCTTCTTGGACAGAAGGGTAAGGGATTCAATATCGCTATGCACACACTTGACGGTGGACGTATCGGTATCGCTGCTCAGGCTCTTGGTATTGCAGAGGGCGCTCTCGAGACAACAGTAAACTATGTTAAAGAGAGAAAGCAGTTCGGCAGATCAATCGCTCAGTTCCAGAATACACAGTTTGTTCTTGCAGACCTTGCAACAAAGATCGAGGCAGCTAAGCTTCTCGTATACAAGGCAGCAAGAAAGAAGGATGAGTACCAGAGCGGTGCTAAGGTTTCTTACTCAGTAGAGGCAGCTATGGCTAAGCTTTACGCAGCCGAGGTTGCTATGGAAGTTACTACAAAGTGTGTTCAGTTACACGGTGGTTACGGTTACATCAAGGAGTACGATGTTGAGCGTATGATGCGTGATGCTAAGATTACAGAGATCTACGAGGGAACTTCAGAGGTTCAGCGTATGGTTATTTCTGCAAACTTATTAAAGTAATATAGGAGGTACTTAACGTGAAGGTTATAGTTTGTATAAAGCAGGTACCTGATACAAAGGGTGGAGTACAGTTCAACCCAGACGGTACATTAAACAGAGCAGCAATGCTTACAATCATGAACCCTGATGATAAGGCAGGACTTGAGGCTGCGCTTAGATTAAAGGATCAGTATGGTGCAGAGGTAACAGTTCTTACAATGGGTCTTCCAAAGGCTGCTGACGTTCTTCAGGAAGCAATCGCTATGGGAGCTGACAAGGGTGTTCTTGTAACAGACCGTGTTCTTGGTGGAGCTGATACATGGGCTACATCAACAACAATCGCTGGAGCTCTCAGAAAGCTTGATTATGATCTGATCATAACAGGTCGTCAGGCTATCGATGGAGATACAGCTCAGGTTGGACCACAGATCGCTGAGCATCTTGGAATTCCTGTAATTTCATATGCACAGGAGATCAAGGTTGACGGAGACGCAGTTATCGTTAAGCGTCAGTATGATGACGGATATCATATGTTAAAGGCTAAGATGCCTTGCCTTGTAACAGCACTTTCTGAGTTAAATGAGCCAAGATACATGACTCCAGGTGGAATCTTCGATGCAGTTAATGCAGAGATCACAACACTTGGCAGAGCAGACCTCGTTGATGTTGATGATTCTAACATCGGTCTTAAGGGCTCACCTACAAAGATCGCTAAGGCTTCAGATAAGGTAAGAAAGGGTGCAGGCGAGAAGGTTGTTCCTGATTCTCCAGATGAGGCAGTTAGCTATATTGTTGGCAAGTTAAAGGATAAGCATGTAATCTAATATAGTAAAGGAAAAGTGGTGAATAAAATGGGCGCAATGAACGCAGAAGAAATGAAGAACTACAAAGGCGTATTTGTCTTTGCACAGCAGGTAGATAATAAGTTAAGTGGTATTTCTTTCGAGCTTATCGGCGAAGGAAAGAGACTGGCAGAGAAGCTTGATGAGCAGGTAACTGCAGTCCTTATCGGTTCAGACGTTAAGGGTCTTGTAGATGAGCTTGCAGAGTACGGCGCAGATAGAGTTATCGTTGTTGACGATCCAGAGCTCAAGGAGTACAGAACTGAGCCATATGCACACGCACTTGCATCAGTTATCAATGAGTACAAGCCAGAGATCGTTTTAGTTGGTGCTACAGCAATCGGTAGAGATCTTGGTCCAACAGTTTCAGCAAGAGTTGCTACAGGTCTTACAGCAGACTGTACATTACTTGAGATCGGTGATTTCCCTCTTGTTGCACTTCCAAATCAGGAGCAGAAGCACAATCAGCTTCTTATGACACGTCCTGCATTCGGTGGTAACACAATCGCTACAATCGCATGTCCTGACAACCGTCCACAGATGGCTACAGTTCGTCCAGGTGTTATGCAGAAGCTTGACAAGGTAGCTGGTAAGAAGGCAGAGGTTATCGAGTACAATCCAGGATTCGTACCTAACAACAAGTATGTTGAGATTCTTGAGATCTCAAAGGCTATCTCAGATATCAAGGATATCATGGATGCTAAAATCCTTGTTTCAGGTGGTCGTGGAGTTGGTTCAGCAGAGAACTTCAAGCTCCTTGATGATCTTGCAGAGGTACTTGGTGGACAGGTATCATGCTCACGTGCAGTTGTAGATTCAGGCTGGAAGCCAAAGGAGCTTCAGGTTGGTCAGACTGGTAAGACAGTTCGTCCACAGGTATACTTCGCAATCGGTATTTCAGGTGCTATCCAGCACGTAGCTGGTATGGAAGAGTCAGACATCATCGTTGCTATCAACAAGGATGAGGATGCTCCTATCTTTGATGTAGCTGACTATGGTGTAGTTGGAGATCTCAACAAGATCGTTCCAGCTCTTACAGAGGCTATCAAAGCAGAGCTTGCTAATAAGTAATTAACAGCTTGTTTGTCATATAGATAATTTTAGATTATCAATTATAAGTTCCCCTCTTGGATTTGATATTCAAGAGGGGGATTTTTTGAGCTGTATGGTGGTCTGAATTGTAGAATCGTTTGAATTGCATAGGGCTGTTGCAGGATGAATTCAGGTACGGAATGATTTGTGTGCGGCTACGTGAGGGTTGTGTTGAGGATATACTTGCGAAAAATTATGTGCTGTTTTTTATTGAGTGTCCGTTTTCATTACTAGGGATACTCTGCTCGATGATGAGTGAATAGCATTATTAGTGAGCTATAAATGAATTGATGATTGTAAATGTGAATATATGGGTCCAATATACGAGTCGGTGAATTGAGTCGATGAGAAATCGATAAATCGAAAATTAGAAATCAGAAAATAGAGATCGAAAATCAAAATACAAGTGTATTGTAAATAATACAAAAATAATGTAATATTAATTAGTTTGAGTATAGTAGATAAAGAGAGTATGCATGTGAGGATAAGTGCAAGTGAAGATAAGTGTGTGTGAGGATAAGCACAAATGGCAGGTATAGTACATTATGCACAGCAGGAGCATGCAGAGGAGAGGTACATATGAAAGAGAAAGACAGCGTCGAAAATAATGAAAAATCACCTGATAACAGAAAAAAATCTGGTGAGAAAATAATATCTGATAATAAAACAATATCTGCTAATGGAAAGGCGTTCGCAGGTGAGAGCAGAGAAAATAAGATGGGTGTGATGTCTGAGGGAAAGCTTCTGATGTCAATGTCACTTCCTATGATAATTTCCATGCTGTTCCAGGCTATGTACAATGTTGTGGACAGTGTGTTTGTGTCAAGATTCAGCATGGACGGACTTACGGCTGTGTCCACGGCATTTCCGATACAGAATCTGATGATAGGAGTTTTCTCGGGACTGGGAGTTGGCTTTAATGCGTTTATATCCAAGGCACTTGGAGAGAAGAAATTTGACAGGGCAAATGAAGTTGCCAGACAGGGAATATTCCTTGAGGCGATAGGATATGTGATATTCCTGATAATAGGTTTATTCTTTGCAAGGACATTCATGGAAAGTCAGACGGGGGATGCACGGGTAATCCAATATGGAACAGAGTATCTCAAGGTGTGCTGCTGTTGTGCTTTCGGTATAGCTTTCCAGATGACATTTGAGAGATTGCTGCAGTCCACGGGACGTACAATGTACAGTATGATAACCCAGATACTCGGTGCTGTCATCAATCTTATACTTGATCCTATAATGATATTTGGTCTTCTCGGATGTCCACAAATGGGAGTAAAGGGTGCTGCCATTGCAACTGTATGTGGACAGTGTATAGCCGGAACTCTTGCTATGATATTTAATATCAAGAAGAATCCGGATCTCCATATAACACTCAGAAGATTCAGGCCACATGGCGAGATAATTGGTAAGATTCTCAGCGTAGGTGTGCCGTCGGTTATCATGGTTGCAATAGGTTCTGTGATGAATTATTTCCTGAATCTGATACTGTACTCATTCTCGAAATTGGCCGTTGCAGTGTTCGGAGCGTATTTCAAGGTGCAGAGTATGGCATTTATGCCTGTATTCGGATTGAACAACGGAATGATACCGATAATTTCATACAACTACGGAGCGCAGAAACCTGACAGAATGAAACGCACCATGAAGCTTGGTGTGATGGTCGGTTGTTCCATTATGGTATTCTGTCTTGCTATCATGCAGGTATTTCCGGGACAGATACTTAAAATATTTGATGCCACAGATGAGATGCTGTTGATGGGTATACCAGCGGTCAGGATCATGAGTACAGCGTTTATATTTGCGGGATTTTCTGTCACATGTTCGGGAATGTTTCAGGCTGTAGGAAAGGGCGTGTACAGTATGATAGTGTCTATGGCGAGACAGCTTTTTGTCATACTTCCTGTGGCATATTTCCTGTCGAAAGCAATGAACAGTGTGAATGGTGTGTGGGCAGCGTTCCCTATCGCAGAGGTTTTCAGTGTGATCATATCGACGATCTTTCTTCTCAGGGTCTATAAGAAAATAGTAAAGCCTATGGAAAGCGTCCAAAGAGATTAAGAGACGAAGATAATGAGATATGATGAGAGCATAATAATATATACATAGCACGTGGCATTTGTATAGTGGTAGAATACTATATAGTAATATAGTTTCGTGTGATGAATGCAGTGTTGCATTTGTCATTGACAAGTGACAGAAAAGGTAATGGAAAGAGAGCGAAAATGGGAAAGTTAATATATATGGATCATGCAGCGACGACGGCGGTGAGACCTGAAGTGCTCGACGCCATGTTGCCTTATTTTACAGAAAAGTTTGGAAACCCTTCAGGCGTATATACATTTGCATCGAGAAATAAGGATGTGATAAATGTGGCGAGGGATATAATTGCTGATTCGCTTGGCGCAAAGCCTGAGGAGATCTATTTCACGGGCGGTGGTTCGGAATCGGATAACTGGGCTTTAAAGGCTGTAGCGGAAGCCTTTCAGGATAAGGGAAAACATATAATTACGACCAGGATAGAGCACCATGCCATTCTTCACACATGTCAGTATCTGGAGAAGAGGGGCTTTGACGTGACATATCTGGATGTGGATGAGAAGGGGATGGTTGATCCTGATAGGCTGGAGTCGGCGATAAGACCGGATACGATCCTCATCTCGGTTATGGCTGCAAACAATGAGATAGGAACCATAGAGCCGATAAGCAGGATAGGAGCTATTGCGCATGAACATGGCATTCTATTCCACACGGATGCGGTTCAGGCGTATGGACAGATACCACTGGATGTAAATGCCATGAACATAGATATGCTCAGCAGCAGCGGACATAAGCTTAATGGCCCGAAGGGAATCGGGTTTCTGTATATACGGAGCGGAATAAAGCTTGGAAGCTTTATCCACGGAGGCCAGCAGGAGAGAGGAAGACGTGCCGGAACAGAGAATGTACCGGGGATTGTAGGAATGGGCAAAGCTGCGGAGCTTGCGATGCTCTCAATGGAAGATCGGATGAAGCAGGAGACAGATATCAGAGATCATATAATACACAGAATTTTATCGGAGATTCCTTATTCCAGACTGAACGGACATGACAAAGACAGACTTCCGAACAATGTAAATGTCAGCTTCCAGTTCGTTGAGGGCGAGACGATCCTCATCATGCTTGATATGGCGGGCATATGTGCTTCTGCCGGTTCCGCATGTACATCGGGTTCTGTTGATCCCTCCCATGTGCTGACAGCTATAGGGCTTCCGAAGGAGATATCCCATGGTGCGGTCAGACTGACTCTGGGATATGAGAACACCATGGATGAGGCGGATGCGGTGGTAGATAATCTCAAGAGAATCGTGGAAAATCTCAGAAAAATGTCACCTGCGTATCAGGATTTTGCCAGGAGAAACATGTAAATTACACAAGATATAACTATGTATAAAGAGGGAAAAAATTTGGTCGATACAGATAAGAAGACAGTGTGTGTTGGTATGTCAGGCGGAGTCGACTCGTCGGTTGCCGCACTTTTGCTCAAGGAGCAGGGCTACAATGTAATAGGAGTTACCATGCAGATATGGCAGGATGAGGACAGGGACGTGGTGAGTGCCCATGCCGGATGCTGCGGACTTTCTGCTGTGGATGATGCCAGGCGTGTGGCATCGCAGCTCGATATTCCGTATTACGTTATGAATTTCAAGGAAGAATTCAAGAAGTACGTAATAGACTATTTTGTGGACGAATACAAATGCGGAAGAACTCCGAATCCATGTATTGCATGCAACAGATATGTAAAATGGGAGTCTCTGCTTACGAGATGCATGGCCATCGGGGGCGATTATATTGCTACGGGACACTATGCAAGGATCATACAGCTTCCAAATGGCAGATATACTCTCCAGGAGGCCAGGGGAATAGAGAAGGATCAGACATATGCTCTCTACAATCTCACCCAGGAGCAGCTCGCCAGGACACTCATGCCGGTTGGAGAGTACAGCAAGCCTGAGATCAGAAAAATTGCAGAGGACCACAGACTTATGGTGGCTCACAAGCCGGATAGCCAGGATATATGCTTTGTGCCAGATGGAGATTACGCCGGTTATCTTGAGAATGAAGCAGGACTTAAGGCGGTTCCGGGAGATTTTGTAGACATACATGGCAATGCGATCGGAAGACATAAGGGAATCATACACTACACCATAGGACAGAGAAAAGGACTGGGACTTGCGATGGGGCATCCGGTATTTGTGGTGGACATCATACCTGAGACAAATCAGGTTGTTATAGGAGAGAACGGAGATGTATTTTCAGAAAGGCTGATATGCAACAGACTGAACTTTATGTCCATAGAGGATCTCACGGAGCCAATGCATGTCAAGGCGAAGATCAGATACAATCATAAGGGAAGTATGTGTACCATCAGAAAGATAGATGAAGATCTGGTAGAAGCAGTATTTGACGAGCCGGTAAGAGCTGTGACAAAGGGACAGGCTGTAGTGTTCTATGAAGATGATCATGTGCTTGGCGGAGGAAGCATCTGTTGACAGGGTTTTACAAAGGGTGATGGTCTGACATAAGGAGATTTCGTATGGGTGATACAGGCAGAGAAGTTTTGCGCAAAGACGTCAAAGTGCGTGGATGAATATTGTTTGGTATCTTTTCAGTGATTTTTGTTTTTATGATAATCACTATATGCTCCATGATACATAATGGAGAGTTTGAATTGAATAGTTTCACAGGACCATTGATTTTTCTGACTGTAATTTCGGTTATATGCATATGGGATGGCATTAGGATTATACGGACTCCGGAGAAGTTGCTCAACCGAGAGAATAAAAATCATGGTGGCAGTGTGTTTGAAATGGCAGACAAATTGTATGGTGATATTATCTATGAGAATAAATACATTATGGCTTCACATGAGGTTATCGCATCAAAGACAATGAGATACAACCTTGCGTACAGATGGGATGTGTATCTTATAACATATGTATATACGAGTATGCGAAGAGGCAAATTGGAATATTACTGTATGTATACTGGAAATCATGAAAATAATGTATATATTAATTTAAGAGGACTTGTGACCGGAAAGAGAAAAAAGAAAGTCCTTGACATGCTCCTCAGTTATTGCCCAAATGCGATATATGGTGATCTGGATGGCGCCGGAGGCGATTATCTTGAAAAAATGAGAAAAACAGACATTCATGATATACCACATAGTCCGTACTATACAGGAAACAATACATAATGAGATATGAAACAAATAGAGCAGTCAGGTGACTGCCGGAATTGAATTTACGGTATAAAAAAGATGGAACATATAAGCCATTGAACTGGCGTATGTGTTCCATCTTTTTATATTTATAAGTATATAAATAAATTGATATTTTGCAATTTTTTTTTACAGCGGATTGAATTCTGGCTTTCTGTTCTTGAATGTACAGTAGTATCTGTAGCCGAGTGATGTGAGGGCATCCCTTGCATATGTCTCAAAATCATAGCACAGATATTCGGGCTTGTGTGCATCAGATCCCACTGTGATGATCTCGCCACCCATATCCTTGTAGAGTTTCAGGATATCCATGTGAGGATGTGCGTAACTCATATTCTTGTACAGGCTTCCGGTATTGATCTCTATACCTTTTCCCTTTGGGATGATTATTTTGAAAATCTGTTCAAGCACATCATTATAATCTGCCATCCTAAAGATCTTCTCGCCTGATGGGCAGTATCTTACTACGTAGTCAAGATGACCATATACGTCAAAGTCATCTATCAGAGTCACATTCTCAAGAATGGACTCAAAGTAATCACGTATACCTTCTATCTCTGTACGTCCCTCATAGTAAGCTGGATAGTATGGGTCGAGGCCCCTGACAAGGTGTGATGATCCTATGATAAAGTCCAGTTCATTTTTGTATTTATCAGCAATGTCCCTTGCCTTGCCGGCAACCGTATTCATGAGACCGAGTTCCACGCCGCTTCTCACGTCAATCCGATCTCCGTATCTGTGTCGTATTTCGTCTATCGCAGCAAAGTACGAATCGAAATCAAGTTGGAAGTCAAAACCGTCCTCCGGATTGATAGGAAAGTCTATATCGTGGTGATCTGTCAGACAGATCTTTGGAATTCCAAGTTGTATTGCCTTCTGGATTATACTGTCCAGTGGGGCGGAAGAGTCGCTTGAGAACTCCGAATGTATATGCGAATCACAGATGATCATTTTCTGTATACCTCCGTTTATAATCATTGCGTTTCATATTATAACATAAAACACTGAAAAAAATATATAAAGTAAAGCTGTTGAGTAATCTTATTATTATCAAATTGTAGTAGAAACATTTTTTCTATAGCCTCAGCCCATTAGTATAATTTGTTAAAACAAATTTGTCTATTTTGGATAGATGATAACTAAAAAAATGAGATTAAGGCTTGAAATTTATACCTAAAGAATGTATGATTAGCTTGTGTATTTAACACGATTTATTTGCTACGTTCCCGCGTAGCAGATTGATAAATACTTTTATTATATTTCAAAAACCTAGGAGGAATAAAAAATGGCAGTAAAAGTAGCAATTAACGGTTTTGGACGTATTGGTCGTCTTGCATTCAGACAGATGTTCGGTGCAGAGGGTTATGAAGTTGTTGCAATCAACGATTTAACAAAGCCTTCAATGCTTGCAGATCTTCTCAAGTACGATACAGCACAGGGTGGATACTGTGGCAAGATCGGTGAGAACCTTCACACAGTTTCAGCTGATGATGAGGCTAACACAATCACAGTTGATGGTAAGACTCTTACAATCTACAAGGAGGCAGATGCAAACAACCTTCCTTGGGGTAAGATCGGTGTTGATGTAGTTCTTGAGTGTACTGGTTTCTACTGCTCAAAGGAGAAGTCAATGGCTCATATCAACGCAGGTGCTAAGAAGGTTGTTATCTCAGCTCCAGCTGGTAATGATCTTAAGACTATCGTATTCTCAGTTAACCAGGATACATTAACAGCTGATGATCAGATCATCTCAGCAGCTTCATGTACAACTAACTGTCTTGCACCAATGGCTAAGGCTCTTAATGACTATGCTCCAATCCAGTCTGGTATCATGTCAACAATCCACGCTTACACAGGTGATCAGATGATACTTGACGGACCACACAGAAAGGGCGATTTAAGAAGAGCTAGAGCAGGTGCTGCTAATATCGTTCCTAACTCAACAGGTGCTGCTAAGGCTATCGGTCTTGTTATCCCAGAGTTAAATGGCAAGCTTATCGGATCAGCTCAGAGAGTTCCAGTTCCAACAGGTTCAACAACAATCCTTACAGCAGTTGTTAAGGGTGCTGATGTAACAGTTGATGGAATCAACGCTGCAATGAAGGCTGCTGCTTCAGAGTCATTCGGTTACAACACAGATCCAATCGTTTCATCAGATGTTATCGGTATGAGATATGGTTCATTATTTGATTCAACTCAGACAATGGTATCAAAGATCGCTGATGATTTATATGAGGTTCAGGTTGTTTCATGGTATGACAATGAGAACTCATACACAAGCCAGATGGTTAGAACAATCAAGTACTTCGCAGAGTTAGCATAAGTTATTTCAAGCTATAATTAGCTTTTATAATGTAAGCTCATTTAAAAGTATTTATTAGACCTAATAGAGGGTCCGGTCTCCAAGGACCGGGCCCTTTTTTCTTCGTAGGAAGCAATTATGCGTTTCTATGTTCCCGCATAAGAGCGGGTAGGTAGCTGGGCAGAGGACAACTTATAGTTTTCTGTTCTATAACATTATTTAGGAGGAATTAGAAATGTCATTAAACAAGAAATCAGTAGATGATATCAATGTTAAGGGCAAGCGCGTGCTTTGCAGATGCGACTTCAATGTACCATTAAAGAACGGAGAGATTACAGACGAGAACAGACTTGTTGCAGCTCTTCCAACAATCAAGAAGCTTATTGCTGATGGTGGAAAGGTTATTCTTTGCTCACACCTTGGAAAGGTTAAGACTGAGGAAGACAAGCAGACTAAGACCCTTGCACCAGTTGCTAAGAGACTTACAGAGCTCCTTGGACAGGAGGTTAAGTTCGTACCAAGCCTTGAGGTTGTTGACGACACAGTTAAGGCTGCAGTTGACGCTATGAAGGACGGAGATGTAATCCTTCTTGAGAATACACGTTTCAGAGCTGAAGAGACAAAGAACGGAGAGGCTTTCTCTAAGGATCTTGCAAGCATCTGTGATGTATTTGTAAATGATGCATTCGGAACAGCTCACAGAGCTCACTGCTCAAACGTTGGTGTTGCTGGACTTGTTGACACAGCAGTAGTTGGTTACTTAATGCAGAAGGAGATCGACTTCCTTGGCAATGCAGTAGAGAACCCAGTTAGACCATTTGTAGCTATCCTCGGTGGTGCTAAGGTTGCTGACAAGCTGAACGTTATTTCAAACCTTCTTGAGAAGTGCGATACACTTATCATCGGTGGTGGTATGGCTTACACATTCCTTAAGGCTAAGGGATATGAGATCGGTAAGTCACTTGTAGACGATTCTAAGATCGATTACTGCAAGGAGATGATGGCAAAGGCAGAGAGCCTTGGCAAGAAGCTTCTTCTTCCAGTTGATACAGTTATGATCGAGGATTTCCCTAACCCTATCGACGATCCAAGCATCAAGACAGAGGTATTTGACGCTGACAAGATGCCTGCAGACAAGGAAGGCTGCGATATCGGACCTAAGACTATCGAGCTTTACTCAGACGCAGTTAAGACAGCTAAGACAGTTGTTTGGAATGGACCTATGGGTGTATTCGAGAACCCTGTACTTGCAGCCGGTACAAAGGCAGTTGCAGCAGCACTTGCTGATACAGATGCTACAACAATCATCGGTGGTGGAGATTCAGCAGCAGCAGTTAACCAGCTTGGTTACGGTTCAAAGATGAGCCACATCTCAACAGGTGGTGGAGCTTCACTTGAGTTCCTTGAGGGTAAGGAGCTTCCGGGCGTAGCAGCAGCTAACGACAAGTAATTTGTATATCGCTGAGATATAAAGATTATACTGGTGGGTGCCGGTTCAGGCCGGTACTCATCAAAAAATACAAATATAAGAGGTAGATTACAATGGCAAGAAAGAAGATTATTGCAGGTAACTGGAAGATGAACAAGACTCCTAGCGAGGCTGTTGAGCTTGTTAACCTGTTAAAGGACTTAGTAAAGAATGATGACGTAGATGTAGTATACTGTGTACCAGCTATCGATATCGTACCAGTTGTTGAGGCAACAAAGGGAACAAACGTAGCTGTAGGTGCAGAGAACATGTACTTCGAGGAGAGCGGAGCTTACACAGGCGAGATCTCAGCAGCAATGCTTGTTGATGCTGGTGTTAAGTACGTTATCATCGGACATTCAGAGCGTCGTGATTACTTTAAGGAGGATGATGTTCTTCTCAACAAGAAGGTTAAGAAGGCATTTGAGGCTGGTATCACACCTATTCTTTGCTGTGGTGAGTCACTTGAGCAGAGAGAGCTCGGTGTTACTATGGACTGGATCCGTCTTCAGATCAAGTCAGATCTCGCTGGCGTAACAGCAGATCAGGTTAAGTCAATGGTTATCGCTTACGAGCCAATCTGGGCTATCGGAACAGGTAAGACAGCTACATCAGATCAGGCACAGGAAGTATGTAAGGGAATCCGTGATCTCATCGCTGAGATCTACGATACAGATACAGCTGAGGCGGTAAGAATTCAGTACGGCGGTTCTATGAACGCTGGCAACGCTGCTGAGCTCCTTGCAAAGCCAGACATCGACGGTGGTCTTATCGGCGGTGCTTCACTCAAGGCTGATTTCGGTCAGGTTGTAAATGCCGGAAAGTAATTTTAAACAGGCCAAAATATATTAGTTTTAGATTAAATCTGATATAGAATATTGAAAGGGATTATCAAGTGCTTTATCACAAGGTAATCCCTTTTGTTTACGCTTAGAAAAACAAGGAGGTATATTTCAGGAACTAAGTATTGTTTTTATGAAATGGGGTTTGCCTTAAATTTATATTTCTATAGTTCGCAGGTGTTAGACCAGTATGTAATCTGAACTGTTCGGTAAAATAACTCTGACTTGGAAATGCGAGAGTCTGTGCTATCTGGGCAGGGCTATAATCAGAGTATATGAGCATGTTCCTTGCAGTATCAAGTTTTAGCATTTTTATATAATGTCCGATATTATCTCCGGTCTCTTTTTTGAACAGCCTTGACAGGTATGACGGGGTGAGATTGACACGTTTTGCCAGAAGTTCAACAGTGATCCTAGTATGCAGATGATCGTATATGTAGTCTATGCACTCTGCGACCGGTTTGGAGCATATGGAATTTTTCTTAAGGTTTCGCATTTTTTTTGCATAGTCGATGCACATGAACGCATGTAATTCAGATATATCCTCCACAGACTTCATTGTATCTGACTTTTTTATATAAAAATCACTGAGATTGTAAGCAGTTGCCACATCGAGACCACCTTCAATACAGTATCTTGCAACAAGGGCTGTTGTTATGACAAAATGATATCTTATGTTGTTGACCGGCTTTTCAGATAGTAAGCCGAGTCCTTTTTTATCCTTAAGTGGTGAGGCTTTACACAATTCTTTAACCTGTTCTATATCTCCATTTTGTATTATTGAGTAAAATTCAAGTTCAGGGTTATAGGGCGCTCTATTGGTTGAATCTTCGCGTCTTATAAATTCCTGGTAGAATATTTCCTTTGAGTATTTCATATGTGTATAAATCCTTTCCAGTAAATTGTGTCAGGGTAAAAATTTATATGTTATCAAAAGTTTATAAAAGTCTTACTTTACAACTCCTCTATAATATATCATGTAAACTATATAAAAAGCAATAAAACGATATATGGCAAATGTATAAGATGTTATTATCAAAATACTTTATAAAGATGCGACGTCGTAAATATTATTATTTTATTTTTGGAGAGGAGTATTTTATGAGAAGGTTAAAACAGCTTGTGGCTATGATACTTGTAGTTTGTATGTTGATCACTCTGTGTCCATCAGACGTTAGCGCTAGAACATCAAAAGCTGCGGTAAAGTCTGTAACTGTGACAAATCTTGTCACAAATAAACTTGTACTAAAAAAGGGTACAAAGTTTCGGGTGAAACCTAGAGTTGTAGTTACAGGTAAGATCAGCAAAAAAGTAACATATGTATCATCAAATAAGAAGATAGTTACAGTAGATAACAAGGGTGTTGTCAAAGCGGTAAAATCAGGAAAAGCGGTTGTAGCAGTGAAGAGTGCTGCAAACCCAAAGGTAATGTATAGGTTTAATGTTTATGTTGGGGTTCCTACGAAGACTGTTAAATTGTCTGCAAAGGCTGTGAACATGTTTAAAGGAACCAGCAGGACGTTAAAAGCTTCAATTGCTCCAAAGAATGCCACATATAAGAGAATTCAGTGGTCATCATCAGATAAAAGAATAGCAACAGTTTCCTCGAAAGGTGTTGTAAAAGCAGTTAAGGTTGGAAGAGTATATATAACTGCGAAGGCTATGGATGGAAGTGGCAAATATGCAAGATGTAAGATTACAGTAAAACAGCCAGTTACTTCTATCAAGCTTTCAGCGGCAACACTCACTATCACAGAGGGAAGCAGTAAAACTCTTACAGCTACTGTCGCTCCTGCATCGGCAACCAACAAGACGTTAAGTTGGACATCGAGCAATAAAAAGATTGCAACGGTTTCTGCAAAAGGCGTTGTGAAGGCTATAGCACCAGGTACAGCTACAATCACAGCAAAAGCTGCTGACGGTTCAGGAAAGAAAGCAACATGTAAAGTGACTGTAAATAAGAAGGTGACTGTAGAAAATAAATACGAGTCGCAGGGGTATAAACTTTTATGGCATGATGAATTTGACGGAACAGAGCTCAACCGTGATATTTGGAATGTTGAACTCCATGAGCCTGGCTGGGTCAATAATGAGCTTCAGTCATATGTTGATTCTGAAGATAATATAAAAGTCAAGAATGGCACACTTATTATAAGCTCAAAGAAAAAAGTGAATGAGGATGGTTCTATATCATATACATCGGGAAGAGTAAACACACAGAATAAGCAGGATTTCAAGTATGGCAGAGTACAGTTCAGAGCAAAGGTACCTACAGGTAAGGGCTATCTTCCTGCAGCATGGATGATGCCTACAAATGAGAGTCTGTATGGACAGTGGCCTAGATGTGGTGAGATAGATGTGATGGAGGTTCTTGGAGACAATACATATACAACCTATGGAACGATTCACTATGGCAATCCGCATTCAGAGTCACAGGGAAAATATACACTTTCAAATGGAAAGTCATTTGCGGACAGCTATCATGTATTTACATGTGACTGGGAGCCTGGAAAAATTACGTGGTATGTAGATGGAGTTAAGATGCATGAGGAAAATGACTGGTATTCTACAACTGCCGGAAAAGGTACAGTTACTTATCCGGCACCGTTTGATCAGCCATTCTATGTAATACTCAACCTTGCAGTTGGCGGCAATTGGCCAGGAAATCCGGATGCAGATGCAGATTATATTAACAGTGAGAGCTTATATGTTGATTATGTGAGAGTATACCAGAAGGAGTCTTATGACGAAAATGTGACAAAGCCAGAGCGTGAAGTTATAATTCGTGATCCGGATGAAAATGGCAATTATGTAATAAATGGTGATTTTAGTGAGACCGAGGATCTGGGAGATGCAGAAAACTGGATTTTTATGGCGCAGAACGGCGGCGAAGGAACAGCGGTCATCGAGAACAATACAATCAACATAAATACAATTGATGCAGGAACGGTTGATTACAGCATACAGTTGGTACAGCCTGATATTCCTGTAGAAAAAGGTGCCACATACAAGCTTTCATTTGATGCGTGGGCGGATGAGGCGAGAACAGGCATAATTGATGTCTCAGCGCCAACCAGATCATGGGGAAGATATCTTAAGGATACAAAATTTGATATGACAACAGAGAAACAGACATTTGAGTATGAGTATACGATGACTGATTCATCTGATGACAAGGGAAGAATAGAATTCAACTTCGGCAATCAGGGAAGCGTGGCTGGTGTACATATTGCAAATGTAAAGCTGGTAAAGACAAATCAGACTGAGATAGTTGACAAGAAGACGATTCTCGCTGATGGAAACCTAGTTTACAATGGAGAATTTCAGGAAGGAACAGGAAGGCTTGGATATTGGACAGTCAGCAACAATTGCGGTGCTGAGTATAAGGTGACAGGTCTGTCTGACGGAAGAAGATTTTCATACAAGTCATTGGATGAGAGTATAGATGGCAACTTCGTATTATCACAGGATGAGCTTGCGTATGCCCCAAATACAAAGTATGTACTTAAATTCGATGCTGAGACTGCAACTGAGGGAAAGAATATAATTATCACTACAGGAGATTCAAAGTTTGCTGTAACTCTGGATAAAGGAATTAAGAATTATGTTTACAAGTTTGAGACCGGAGAAGAAGTGACTGACAGTTCAATCAGCATTGATTTTGGTAACAGCGGAGAAGTTCTGTTAGACAATGTGAAGATAATGCAGGATTCACTTCTTCTCAATGGGAACTTTTCAGCAGATTTTGCTGGATATGATGTGTATATAGACAGCAGTGCGGATGCAGAGTCTGTTGTGGACAGCCAGAAGGAGGACAATGCTGCTGACTTCACAATAAAGAATTCAGGTGACCAAAACTGGAAGATACAGCTCAAGCAGAATAATATCAAGCTTGAGAAAGGTCAGTGGTACAAGCTTTCATTTGATATAAAGAGTTCTGTGTCGAGAACTGTTCAGTACGCGATACAGAGAGATGGAAGCACGCATAAGGATAGTACAGGTGCAGAGGACTGGACACCATATGTTCAGGAAACAGTAAAGCTTGATGCATACGATCAGGCTGATCAGAAATATATGACTGTTTCAAACACATTCCAGATGGCCTGTGACACAGACGAAGAGAGTATTTTCAATATTGCACTTGGCGCAGGCGGAGAAAATGGTTCGGCAATTACTGATCAGCATAGAATCTGTATTGACAATATTGTCCTTGAAAAGACTTCAGCTCCAGAGATAGATGTGCCTGTAGGCAAGAATCTTATCACAAATTCAGAATTTGAGATGAGTGAGGATGGTAGCCTTGCTGGTTGGGAAAATGCAGTAACTGCTCCTGGAGATGCCACATTTGAGGCTGGAGATGGAAAGATCACATACAGTGTTGAAAACGTGGGTGAGGCAGACTGGAACATCCAGCTTAAGCAGATGGGATTATCTCTTGAGCAGGGCGAGTCATATACTCTTAAATGTACATTGGTTTCTGATGTTGATAGAGTTGTGAAGGTTGCTGTTATGACTCCTTCAGCCGGATATGCATGGCATGGCGGTGAAGATGTAGTTCTTACAGCTGGTGAGGCTAAGGATGTAACACTCACAATTACACCTAAGGAAGAAGTTTTCACAGATGGTATCACTGTTGATACAGGTGCCGGATTATTCTTCTCAATGGGATATGTTGAAGGATACACACTTGGAGCACATACAGTTTCTATATCAAATGTATCATTTGTAAAAAATTAAATTTGACCCCTAAAAATAATATATACCCTTAGGCAGCGGCGGATCGTCGCTGCCTTTTTCATTGTGGCCATAGCAGGATTTTGGTGAATTTTTAAATGATTTGACAGTCAGAATGGGTGTTTGTATGATATAATGAGCATTGCGACGGATGCGCTTGCGCAAGCCGTCATAATGCGAATGCCTGCATGGAGCCGGTAGGCGACATGTTAAAATAAAACATGATTTTCCCCAAATAATAATGAAAGGATAAAATGGTATATAAATTTATGAAAAAACTTATCTCATGGAACGTAAATGGAATAAGGGCATGCGCCGGTAAAGGCTTCATGGACTTTTTTAACAGCATAGATGCAGACATATTCTGTATACAGGAGTCCAAGATGCAGGAGGGACAGCTCACACTTGATATGCCAGGATATTATCAGTATTGGAACTATGCGGATAAGAAGGGATATTCAGGTACGGCTATTTTCACAAAAGAGAAACCTTTGAGTGAAACAAAAGGTATAGGCATAGATGAACACGACCATGAGGGTCGTGTCATAACACTTGAATATGAGAACTTCTACATGGTGACTGTATATACACCAAATTCACAGAACGAGCTTGCAAGGCTTGATTACCGGATGAAATGGGAGGATGATTTTAGAGCATATCTGAAAAAGCTTGAGGAGAATAAGCCTGTTATAGTGTGCGGCGATATGAACGTGGCTCACAATGAGATAGATCTGAAAAATCCAAAGACAAACAGGAAGAATGCGGGATTTACTGATGAGGAAAGAGAGAAGATGACGGTGCTTCTAGATGATGGCTTCATCGACACATTCAGATATTTCTATCCGGATCAGGAAAATATATATTCATGGTGGTCGTACAGATTTAAGGCAAGGGAGAAGAATGCAGGTTGGCGTATCGACTATTTTCTCACATCTGAGAGTTTGAAGGACAAGCTTGTCGATGCTAAGATACACACTGATATCATGGGATCTGATCACTGCCCGGTTGAACTGGATATTGACCTGTGACTTGAGTTGGATTTGAACTTGAAAAATAGGCATTATATAAGTATAATCTCAAATGAGTGAATTATGATTAAGAGGCATTTAGCCGGAATAAATAAAAAGGAGAAAAATTATGAGTAAGAAACCAGTAGTTTTAATGGTCCTCGACGGATATGGTCTCAGTGACAAGACAGAGGGTAATGCAGTAGCACTTGCAAAGACACCTGTTATGGACAAACTTATGGCTACAGCACCATTTGTGCAGGGCGCAGCTTCAGGACTTCCTGTAGGACTTCCAGACGGTCAGATGGGCAATTCAGAGGTAGGTCATATGAATATCGGCGCAGGCCGTATCATATATCAGGAGCTTACAAGAATCACAAAGGCAATCGCTGATGGAGATTTTTTTGAGAACGAGGAGATGCTTGCTGCAATAGAAAACTGCAAGAAGAACAATTCAGATCTTCATCTCTGGGGACTTCTCTCAGATGGTGGTGTTCACAGCCACAATACACACCTTTATGCGATCCTTGAGCTCTGCAAGAAGCAGAACTTTGAGAACGTATACGTTCATCCATTCTTCGATGGAAGAGATACACCGCCTGCATCAGGTAAGGGATACCTTGAGGAGCTTATCGTAAAGATGAAGGAGATTGGTGTAGGTAAGGTTGCATCTATGTCAGGCCGTTACTACGCAATGGACAGAGATAACAGATGGGACAGAGTAGAGCTTGCATACAAGTCACTTGTAACAGGTGAGGGCGTTCAGGCTGAGGACCCGGTTGCAGCTATGCAGGAGTCATATGACAAGGAAGTATATGATGAGTTCGTTCTTCCTACAGTAATCACAGAGAATGGTAAGCCTGTATCACTTGTTAAGCCAAATGATTCAGTTATATTCTTTAACTTCAGACCAGACAGAGCCCGCGAGATCACCAGAGCATTCTGCTGTGATGATTTTGATGGATTTGAGAGAGCAAATGGCCGCATGCCACTCACATATGTATGTTTCAAGGACTACGACGAGTCAATACCTAACAAGCTTGTAGCATTCAAGAAGGAAGAGATTGACAACACATTCGGTGAGTACCTTGCAGCTAAGGGCCTCAAGCAGCTCAGACTTGCTGAGACAGAGAAGTATGCTCATGTAACGTTCTTCTTCAACGGCGGTGTTGAGGAGCCTAACAAGAACGAGGACAGAATCCTTGTAAAGTCACCTGCTGTAGCAACATATGACCTCCAGCCAGAGATGAGCGCTCCAGAGGTAAGCGAGAAGCTCAATGCAGCTATCCTTGGTGGCGAGTATGATGTGATCATCATCAACTTTGCAAACCCTGATATGGTTGGTCATACAGGTATTATCCCAGCAGCTATCCAGGCTGTAGAGACAGTTGACAAGTGCGTTGGCGCTGCTGTAGAGGCAATTGATAAGGTTGATGGTGTTCTCTTTATCTGTGCTGATCATGGTAACGCAGAGCAGATGATCAACTATGAGACCGGTGCTCCACATACAGCTCATACAACTAACCCTGTACCATTTATCCTTTACAACTATGGTGAAGATGTAGAGCTTCGTGAGGGCGGATGTCTTGCAGATATCGCACCTACACTTCTTGAGGTTATGGGACTTCCTCAGCCTAAGGAGATGACAGGCAAGTCACTTATTGTAAGAAAGTAAAAAAAGATGATGTGCGATTAGCAATGACAGCAAATGTAGATATATGTCATATCAATTGCGCGAGAAACAATAAATAAAAGATACGGCACCGAATTATAATATAAGTTTGTTATGATTGGTGCTGTATTCAGTTGGAAGGATACATATGAAGAAGTTTTTGGAAGAGTTTAAGGAGTTTGCCCTTAAGGGAAATGTGATGAGTCTTGCAATCGGTGTTATCATTGGTGGAGCGTTCCAGTCATTGGTTACATCTTTTACAGACTGTTTCATCACACCAATAATCAACAGTATCGGTGGAGCAGAGATTGGTGGACATTTTCAGATATTCCATACAGGACAGTATATCGAGTATGGAGCGTTTATTTCAGCAGTTATCAACTTCATAATCATGGCATTTGTTATATTTGTCATCATGAAGGGGATCAATGCGATCATGGATCTTGGTAAGAAGAAAGAGGAGGCAGCTCCTCTCACAAGAAAGTGCCCATACTGTATGGGTGAGATAGATATCAAAGCAACAAAGTGTATGCATTGTACATCTGATGTACCTCCTGCCCAGGAGTAGATCAGGTCTGACCTGGATCAGCGCCGGCGTAGGGATACATACAGCATAAGAAAAGCGGCTGTGCCTTATGGTATGGCCGCTTTTCGTCAAAAAAGATTAGCAGATAAACAACAGAGTATATATAAAGGAGACAGAAAAACATGATAAAAGAGTGCCTTGAAAATGTGAGAAAGAATGTACCTCTGGTACACAATATAACAAACTATGTAACTGTAAATGATGTGGCAAATGTCATTCTGGCGTGCGGTGGAAGTCCTATCATGTCGGATGATGAGGGTGACGTGGAGGATATCACAAGTATATGTGGTGGTCTGAATATCAACATAGGAACACTTAACAAGAACACTATTCCATCAATGTACCTGGCAGGGAAGAAGGCAAATGAACTTGGACATGTTGTACTTCTCGATCCTGTTGGAGCAGGAGCAAGTAAGCTCAGAACTGATACGGCTGTTGGACTTATGAAGGAGATTAGATTTGATGTTATAAGGGGAAATATCTCTGAGATCAAAACTCTGGCATATGGTTCCGGCAGTACAAAGGGTGTTGATGCCGATGTGGCAGATGCGGTTACGGAGGATACGCTTGATAATGCAGTGGCATTTGTCAAGAAGCTATCTGCTGAAACGGGATCTATCATAGCTGTAACAGGCGCAATAGACCTTGTTGCGGACAGCGAGAAATGTTATGTAATCAGAAACGGCCGTCCTGAGATGGGTAAGATCACTGGAACAGGCTGCCAGCTCTCAGGAATGATGACAGCATATGTTGTGGCAAATCAGGACAACAAGCTTGAGGCTGCTGCAGCGGCTGTCATGGTCATGGGACTTGCTGGGGAGATCGGTTATTCCCATCTGCAGGCATTTGAGGGTAATTCAACATACAGGAACAGGATAATCGACGCCATATACAATATGGACGGGGATACACTTGAACAGGGCGCAAAGTTTGAAATCAGATAATTGACGGAAGTCTAATAATTGCCTGGATCTGCATCAGATCGGGATCGAAACATATAGGAAGGACGGATAGTATGATAAATTGCAGTGAGAAAGAGCTCTTGCTCTACGCAGTAACTGACAGACACTGGCTTGGTGAAGAGACTCTGTATGATCAGGTAAAGAAGGCACTTGACGGCGGTGCAACATTTGTACAGCTCAGGGAGAAGAAGCTCGACAGAGAAGACTTCCTCGCTGAGGCGAAGGAGATACAGAAGCTTTGTAAGGAATATGGAGTTCCATTTGTCATCAATGACGAGGTCAGCATAGCAAAAGATATAGATGCTGACGGTGTACACGTGGGACAGAGTGATATGGAGGCCATGGACGTCAGAAAGATACTCGGCCCTGACAAGATACTTGGAGTGTCTGCACAGACTGTCGAGCAGGCGATTATAGCGGAAAAGCACGGCGCAGATTATCTTGGTGTAGGAGCAGTGTTTACAACAGGTTCAAAGGATGACGCGGACGATGTGAGCCATGAAACTCTCAAGGCCATTTGTGAGGCGGTGTCCATACCGGTCATTGCCATAGGCGGCATAACAAAGGATAATGTGGCCGAGCTTGCGGGCTCCGGAATATGCGGTGTGGCAGTTATAAGTGCCATATTCGGACAGAAGGACATACAGAAGGCCACAGAGGAGCTCAAGTTTTCTGTAGAGAATATGCTTGATGCCTGACTAAATATATGATATAGAGGTGTACATGAAAAAAATAGTTATCAGTGATATAAAAGGTGCGATATTTGATATGGATGGGGTTCTGCTTGACTCTATGCCTATGTGGGATCATGCCGGAGAGATGTATCTGGCGGGGCAGGGGATACAGGCAGAATCTGATCTTGAGAAGGTGCTTTTCACCATGACCATGATGAAGGGCGCAGAATATATGCAGGAACACTATGGACTTGAACTCAGCGCGAAGGAGATTATAGACGGTATCAATGAGACTGTGCGCGATTTCTATGCAAATAAAGTTGAGCCGAAGTCAGGTGTGCCTGAACTGCTGAGGTTCTTAAAGAGATATGATATCCCGGTCACTGTTGCAACATCCACAGACAGATGCCATGTTGAGGCAGCACTTGTGCGGACAGGACTTATGAAGTATGTTGACAGGATATTTACATGTTCTGAGGTGGGCGTGGGCAAGGCAGCCTCACCTAAGATATATGAGATGGCGGCTGAGTTTATGGGAACTCCGGCTTCGGATACATTTGTATTCGAGGACGCATATCATGCGGCGGAGACAGCACAGAACGGAGGATTTGTTGTGGTCGGTCTCTATGACGAATCCAGCAGGGACAGACAGGGAGATCTTATAGCACATTGTGATCATTATTTTAAGAGTATGGATGACATGCTGTGCAGTATAAATTCTGACAGAAGCCGTCTTGTGCCGGTCCTCACCATAGCCGGAAGCGATTCCTCAGGTGGCGCAGGTGTACAGGCGGATCTCAAGACCATGCAGGCAAATGGCGTATTTGGTATGAGTGCGATCACAGCCCTCACGGCTCAGAATACCACAGGAGTGACTGCTATCATGAACGTTATCCCTGATGTACTTGGCGCCCAGATAGATGCGGTGTTTACCGATATACGGCCGAAAGCGGTCAAGATAGGAATGGTATCTGTTCCTGAACTTATTGATGTGATAGCTGACAGACTTGCCAGATACAATGCGGAGAATGTCGTGCTTGACCCTGTGATGGTGGCGACCAGTGGTGCTAAGCTTATAAGCGATGATGCGGTGGAGGTCATGACCGGTAAACTGTTCCCACTTGCAAAGCTCATAACGCCAAACATACCTGAGACTGAGGCGCTCACTGGTATATCGGTGAAGAGCGTAGCTGATATGGAGAATGCCGCCAGATGTATATACGGAAAGTATGGCTGCGCTGTCCTTGTAAAGGGTGGACACAGCATAAATGATGCAAATGATATGCTTTTTGACGGAGAGAATATCACCTGGTTTTCGGGTAAGCGTATTGATAATCCGAATACACATGGCACAGGATGTACGCTTTCAAGTGCGATCGCTTCAAATCTCGCAAAGGAATATGATGTAAGTGATTCAGTTAGAATGGCCAAACAATATATATCCGGTGCCCTGGCGGCCATGCTGGATCTGGGATCGGGCAGTGGACCGCTGAATCATGGTTTCGATATACGAAGTAGGTATATGTTATAAATCAGTATGTAAAAGTTAGAAAATCTTTCATTAAAAAATTTTAATCTATATAGTATTTTCACAGATTGTGTAGTATTATATTAAAACTAAATAATCTGGAGAAGAATACGATGGAGAAAAAACAGAGAAAACAGCTTGTTATTCAGATGCTTACAGCGGGCATTATCACATTCTGCCTGCTGTGGCTTCTGTTTTATATAAAAAAGTATGTGCCGTTCGGAGTACATTCACTCGCATCCAAGGATGCTGATTTTCAGTATCTTGATTTTCTGGCATATCTGAAGGATGTATTTGACGGCAAAAATAATATAGATTATTCTTTCAGCAAATCTATAGGAGGGGCCTGCATAGGAGTATTCAGTTACTATCTTTCCAGCCCGTTCAATTTATTGCTGTTGTTATTCGACAAATCCCAGCTTGTATTGTTCGTACATGTGATCATAACGTTAAAGCTTGCCTGTGCGGCGGCGACATTTGCATTTTATCTCAACAGGAGATTTGAAGAGTGGAATGATGGTTCTGTGAAAAAGCAGGCACTTATCATTTTTCTGGCGGTGAGCTATGCAGTGAGTCAGTATGGAATCGCCCAGGCATGTAATATAATGTGGCTTGACGGCTTCTATATGTTACCGCTCATAATGCTGGGCGTGTACAGAGTGGTTAACGGTGGCAGGCCTGTTATGCTTTCCGTATCAGTTGCATTGGCAGTTCTGTTCAACTGGTATATGGGCGGAATCAACTGTGTATTTGCCTGTTTCTGGTTTTTGTTTGAATTTGCATATTTAAGATTGTACAGTGGGGATACTAAGGCTGAGAAGACTGTCATAAAGGATTTTGCCGGAAAACTTGGACGGTTTATATATTCAATGCTGGCGGGAGTTCTGATCAGCGGGGTGTTGTTCCTTCCGACGATAGGTGCGATGCGTTACAGTGTAAGAGGAAGTCTTGATTTCGGCTCTCTGCTCGACATGTCATTTATCGGTGATGTTTCATCTGTGATAGACGGATATTCGCTTGGCGCACAGAGTCAGAAGGGAAGCGTGTCTCTGTACTGCGGATGTCTGGCGTTGATAGGATTTATTGGAATCTTCATCGGTAAGAAACACAATGTAAAGCAGAAGATATTAGCATTTGTCACGCTTGTGGTAATGCTGCTCATGTTTTACTGGAATCCATTGTGCATGGCATTTTCTCTGTTCAAAGAGGTTGGATCATATTGGTACAGATATTCACATGTTGGAATATTCTGCATATTATTCTTTGCCGCTGAATTTTTCCTCTCGGAGGATCTGAATGCTGTAAAATGGCGGGTTATCATTGCAAGTGCGATATTCAGTGCGGCTATGCTTGGTGTAAACTATCTGCATGGAGTCCAGGATAACAAACTTGTATGGCTGACCGATGCGCTTATTGTAGGGGTAGCCGTTTTGATAGCACTCATAAGCAGGCTTTCGAAAAACGTAGGAGCCGGAAGAGTGTTCGGAATTATATTTACGGTCATTCTGTGTGCAGTGCTGACTGTTGAGACAGGATACAGCGTGATGTTGCAAATGGACAATATCCATATCGACAACGGTGAGAGTTTTGTTGAGTATGAGACGGCTATGGAAGGCCTTATAAATGATCTGAAAGAATATGATTCCGATACATACAGGATCAGCCAGACCAGATCAAGGGCGACAAGATCACTCGAAAAAAAGAAAAACAATAATGGCAAAGATACGGATGATAATTTTAAATATAAGAACAATGTCAGAGCAAATTATGATATGTACCCTCTTTACTGGACAACCAGTAAGGAGGGTATTTTTATGCGTTATAGTTATGAGTTTAAAATGATG
>NZ_JBEHVV010000006.1:0-69518 GCF_040227395.1 Coprococcus sp. RTP21428st1_C9_RTP21428_210409 | reverse complement strand
TCAGATAGGTGGAAGCATCGGTGTCTCTATAGGCAAGCTGTTCAAGCTGGATGACAGCGACAAGCACATACTCACACTGTGCGGTATGAGCGCTGTCTTTTCGGCACTGTTTGGAACGCCAATAACGGCTGCACTTTTCAGTATGGAGGTCATAAGTATCGGCATCCTCTACTACTGCGCATTTGTGCCTTGTCTGTTCTCGTCAGTCATCGCATACGCAATAACGAAAAAGCTTCACGTTGTACACGACCACTACAATATAGCCGGCATGCCGACATCCGTGGATGTGCCTTTGGTGATCAAGGTCATCGGTCTGGCTATCCTGTGCGCAGTGCTCAGCAGTCTATTCTGTATATTCATGAACATTGTGCACAAGCTTTTCCGCAAATATTTCAAGAACCAGTATGTGCGCGTATTCGCAGGAGGCGTGATGCTCGTCCTGCTCAACATAATACTCAACACCACCGACTACAACGGAACCGGTATGAACATCATCGCCCAGGCGCTCAACGGAGAGGCAAAACCAACGGCTTTCCTTCTCAAGGCGCTGTTCACCGCCATAACAATAGGCTGTGGATTCCGAGGCGGTGAGATCGTTCCATCGTTCTTCGTCGGTGCCACATTTGGATGCGTCATGGGTGGACTCATGGGACTCGACCCGGGCTTTGCCGCTGCCCTCGGAATGGTGTGCTTCTTCTGTGGCGTGGTAAACTGTCCTCTTACATCTCTGTTCCTGAGCATAGAGCTGTTCGGAGCGCACGGAATACTTCTGTTCACCATAGGATGTGCCGTCAGCTACATGCTGTCCGGCTATTACAGCCTGTACAACGAGCAGAAGATCATCTACTCCAAGCTCCGCCCTCACTATGTCAATCTCTACACCAACCAGGAGATAAAGACCAAGGAACCGGGATTCCTGGAAGGCCTTATAAGGATCAGGGAGGACGACTCAGACGACATTGAGGAGTAGCCGGCAGCTACTCTTCCTGAGTATCTGACTCAGACTCAGTCGTCTTCTTATCTGTGTCTGAGCTGTCACTCTTATCTTTGTTCTGATCCTTATCTTTGTCTTTATCCTTGTCCTTTGGAAGCTTTCCTACCTTGTACACCTCGTCACGCTTAGAGTACACGCTTATCGCCTCAGGATTGTCCGATATGACATTTCCATCGCCGTCATACACTCTTCTGTAGGACTGCACTGTAAGGCCCTCTATTCCCACTGTGTCAAGCACCTGCTCATCCTTGCCAAGACTCTTGTCCAGCTCATACTTGGTCTCATATGGCTCTGTCTCAACGGTCTCCGTGTAGAGCTCCACGCTGAACGGCTCCGTGATGGTGCCCCATATCGTACATGATGTGGAATATCCATCGTAGCTTGTGCTTATCTTTATCGGGTAATCCGTGTCATTTGTAAATACAAAGTCACATCCGCCCCACGCCACAGTGGCGTCAAGTCCCGCAGGAACATACGATGAAGGGTATGGATGACAATGTCTCTCATCTATCTCGAGATTCGCATACAGGCACGCCATGTACATGGTGGATGACACCTGACATATTCCACCGCCCATGTCCATGACTGACTGTCCGTCAGCATATGATGGGCCCGGAAGGAAGCCTCTCTCCTCGGTGAGCTCTCCGACTCCGAGGTTATATGAAAATGACTCTCCCGGCATGAGTATGGTTCCATCGCAATACTGCGCCGCCAGCTTGACATTTGTCTTTCTGTTCTCTGAACCCTCAACCTCTGTGCTGTATGAACTCATCTCGTCTCTGAACAGCATCTTCCTGTATTCTTCCGTACTCATATCCGCCGGGGTGTATGTGAGCGGGATGCTCACATCCGTTCCCTTCTTGGCAGATTCAAGGCTCTTCTTTGCCGCCTCCAGATCAAAGTCCACACCGTCCTTGGCCTCAACTACCTCGTAGTTCTTGTCCGGGTCAAGCGTTGGATTCTGCGGCTCACAATGTACCTTTTTGTATACCTCGTCCAGATCCACGTCAGCAGACACGACAGGACATTCCACCACAGTGCCATAGTCTCCTTTTGCTATCTGCTTCTTTATGCGGGTTACCAGCTTGTCTGTGTCTATCCTGTAGCTGCCCTTTCCCTTTGTCACAATGAGGTTCTTGTCCTCTATCCTGTATCCATCCTCTATATCCAGATCGACCTTCATCATATCACTGCTCTCGATGGCGGTCGTTATGATGCCGCTGTCGCCTATATATGGATAAATATCATAGCTGCTTCCAAGTGTCCATGATTCCAGAAGCCCATAGCCTCTTCTCCAGAAGCTGTGTGAGTCATCCTGTATCTTCTGCACAGACTTCTCAGAATCCATATCCAGCGCCGCCGACACATCCAGGGTGTAAGTCTTGTCATCCAGCTTCACCTGTATGCCCACACTGCTGTAATCGCGTCTGAACTGGTCATTTATGCTCTTTGCCGCCTCCGCAGATTTCATTCCGCCAACGTCTAATCCGTTTATGGTGGTCTTTTTGTACAGCTTTCTGTTGCCCACACACGCACATATTAGCGCATAAAATATCACCATGAACACCGCCGTGAGTATCCAGCTTATCACTCTGTATCGCTGCTGTCTCTTCCTCCACTGCTCAGATGCACGCCGTCCTGAACGTCCTGAAGCTCTCTGCCTGTTCTGCGCAAGTCTATTTTCAGTTGTATGTCCGTTTCTTCTTTCGTCTGCCATCTACATTCCCCTCATCCTGTAGAATAGATATTCCTTTGCAAGCTCCGAGTAGAGCTGCTGTACAGTCCACTCCCTGTTGCTCCGTGTCACTACCGACTTCAGCCTTACTGCCGGAAGCCCGGTCTTCTTATACCTTTCAAGAAATATATCAAGTTCTTTGCTGCTCACTCCGTCAAATATGAGCATATCCATACTGAGATCTTCCGTCTGTCCGGTCTCATCTCCACAGCCAGATATGTCAGCCGTGTCGCACAGACTTCCGACCTTCATACCATAATGCTTTCTCTGAATGTCAACGCACTCCGCACCTATGTCACTGCATATATCCTGTACTGCACTCTTCTGCTCAGGTGCCAGATTGACTGTCATTAGCCTCTTCATGTCAGCATTTCTCCTGTCTTTCTTCTTTTGTCCAAATCTATACTCATTATGTTATTTTTTCAAATATTGTCAACCGATGTGGGGAAAATATGTTGATTTTTAATTTAATAAACCCCATTTCACCATATTGAGACTATCCAATATATAACACCGAGCAGCCAGCTTGTAAATATACCGTACAGTATAACAGGCCCCGCTATGGTGAACGCTTTCACGCCCTTTCCGAACACCTCACCCTCAGTCTGGAATTCCACTATGGGCGCACACACACCATTTGCAAATCCTGTGATCGGCACAAGTGCTCCGGCACCGCCGTACTTTGCTATCTTCTTGTAGAGATTCAGACTTGTGAGGATGACACTTACGAGAACGAGTATCAGCGATACATACGCATACGCCTCGTCTTCCTTCACATCGAAGTGTACCAGCAGGTCAAATATCCCCTGCCCTATCGTGCAGATCACGCCTCCCACAAGAAACGCCCACAGGCAGTTTCTCGGAACGCTTGATGTTGGTGTCACAAGCTCCACATATTCATTGTAATCACTCTCTGTAGGTTCAAACTTCATAACAAATACCTCCATTTCACACAAAATAATTTTGACTTTATCACATGCCCAGAACGACACTCAGCACCGAGCCCACCAGTTTTCCCGCGGCAAGGCCGTATATGACATAAGGGAGATTTCTTCTCACACTGAATCTTCTGGCCGCGATCGGTATGACATTCAACACCTCCGTAAGCGCCCCCGCCAGGCATCCCACAAATATCCCTCCGAACAGACATATGATGGTATATCCCACCCATGTCACCGGAACCGATATTTTGAATACATATATCAGATTTGCCAGCGCCGCACCATATGCCAGCAGACACTCTATGAGCAGATAATACCTTGCCCCCTTTACCTTCTCAAGGAGCTTGGGGAATATTCCTATCATGGATATAAATGCAAAATACCCGCCCGATATGGCCACACCGCTGGCAAAGCAGGCTATGGCAAGCATAGCGTATCTAATCAGCATCTCTCTCCGCCTTCTTTCTGGAGGCATCCGTTATGACTGTCTGGTTGACCTCCTGTTCATACTGTCTCATCTGAACCTGAAGCGGTGTAGGATCATCAGAGAATTTTTTCTTTGCACCGTGATTGAAAAATACGATTATACCGATGAAGAGCCCCAGGGAATATGCTATTCCCGCCACAGGATAGGCATCCCTGCCCTGCCCCACAAATATGTTGTGCATGACGTCAAGCTGTCCAACCATATTGACATCCGAGTTGTACGACATGATGGAAAAGCCTGCTCCGAAAAATGCGATGAAGCATATCATCAGAAATTTGAAGAACTGCTTTACTTTGTCGCTGGTGTCATATGTCCTGTAATACACAACCACGTCCGTTGCCCCTATGGTCTGTGTCTGGCAGTCCGGGTAGTGCTCCTGTATCACCTGCAGAATGTACATCACCGATATGACCTGCTGCTCCTTGCTTCCGGAAAAGCTCATGAGCTCCAGCTTCTCCACGCCGTATTTTATATCAGGATTTGGACTCAGCACCGTCGCCACATCCTTTATTTTGACCTTTCTCTTCTCCGCCAGACTGCTCTCCGACAGTTTCAAATACAAAAGTTCAGCCATATACATGTCCCCTGTTCTTATATTCTAAGAATAGTCTGTCCATGTATATGGCTGATATTACTCCAATATTTTCCATCTGAGTCTTCCGAGTATCTTTTTCTCAAGCCGGCTCACCTGCACCTGGCTCATGCCAAGGATCTGCCCTGTCTGTCCCTGCGTCTTGTCCTGAAAATACCTCAGCACCACAAGTTTTCTCTCGTCCGGCGTGAGCGTGTCCAGGAGCTGCGATACACACAGCCTGTCCACGATGCGGTCTCCATCTTCCGTGCCGCACATCTCTGCGTGAAGATCATCTATGCATGTCACATCCGATGCCGCGTCCATCGCCATCACAAGCTCTTCAGGTGTCGCTCCTATAGCCTCACATATCTCCTCTATTCCCGGCTCAGTCCCTCTGTTTTTTTCGACCTCATGTCTGTATCTGTCTGCCCTGTAGTATATCGTTTTAAGATTTCTGCTGACCTTCACCATTCCGTCATCCCTGAGAAAGCGTCTAATCTCCCCTTGAATGAGCGGAACCGCATACGTTGACAGTTTTACCTCATAGTCCATATCAAACCTGTCTATGGCCTTTACAAGGCCTATAAGCCCTATCTGTATAAGATCCTCAAGTTCCTGTCCTCTCCCCACATATCTTCTGGCAACGCTGACCACCAGTCCCATATTGTCCGTCACAAGTTTATCTCTGGCATCTCTGTCTCCATCTTTTGCAAGTTCAAGCAAACGATGATTATCCGCCATCAATATATCTCCTGACTTTTTCCTATTATCTTCTTCATATTTACCACGGTTCCCTCACCCACGCTGGATTCGACCCTGAGCTCATCCATGAAAGCCTCCATAAATGAAAATCCCATGCCCGATCTGCTTCCGTCCGTGACAGTGGTGTAAAGCGGCTCCATGGCTCTGTCGACATTCTCTATGCCGCAGCCGTGATCTGTGATCGTTATGTACAGGGTGCGCTCCTCTATGTATGCCTCCAGGATTATGCTTCCCTCCCCGGATCCATATCCGTGTATTATCGAATTCGTGACAGCCTCCGAAACCGCCGTCTTGACATCCTCCACCTCACTGAGTGTCGGATTTGTCCTCGTCAGCATAGCCGCCACCACGACTCTCGCCACAGCCTCATTCCGGGCATCACAGCCAAATTCCATGATCAATCTGTTCTTATCCATACCATTCTCCTCGTTATCTATATTTTATCTGTCCAATCCTCAGCCTCATCCCGGACACCGCTGTCCAGCCTTGTCGCGATCCTGTATATACCGGACATGAGCAGTATCCTGTCCATTCTCGCATTTACATTTATCACCCCAACGCTTCCCCCTCTGTCGTGGAGCTGTCTGTACCTTCTCGTTATAAGTCCTATCCCCGAGCTGTCCATGAACGTCGTCCTGCCAAAATCAAATATGGCATGTCTCACCACCTCCTCGGCAAATACTCCGTCTATCCCTGCGGTCATCTTCACCGCCGCATAATCATCCACCTCTCTGGGCATATACACGATTATAGTATCCCCCATTTTCTCGTAGATATTCATCTTCAATCCCCCTGTCACAAAATAAAAGGCACAAAAGAAACGGTTAATCCTTATCCGTCTCTTTTGTGCCTTCTATAAATTATAATCTTTTTATATGTCTTTCTGTCTTTCGTTACTGTCCGTCAGTTGTATCTGTTCCATCGCCTGTATACGAACTGTCGGTCGTGTCTGTTCCGTCACCTGTATACGTATTGTCGATGGTGCCTGTTCCATCATCCGTATACGTGTTGTCGGTCGTATCCGTTCCATCACCTGTATACGAGCTGTCGGTTGTATCTGTTCCGTCACCTGTGTCCGTGCTGTCGGTCGTACCTGTTTCGTCACCTGTGCTTGATCTGTCGGTTGTATCTGTTCCGTCGCCCGTGTTCGTGCTGGCTGTACTTGCAGAATTCTTCTTTTCAAGTCCCGCCTGTATGGCATCTTCATCCGCATAATCACACGCAACCGTGTAGTATACGGAGTTCGGACAGTTCTCAACAAGCTGGTTAAATACCAGTGTGGCATTGTTATCATCAGAAAGCTTCAGATAACACATCGCCTTGTAGAACAGTGCCACATCGCTGTTAGGTGTATCCTGAAGGACTCTGTTCAGATCATCTATGGCAGCCTCATATGTCATGGTCTCGTACTTATAGATCGCTGACTGTACCCTTGCCTTATTGTCATCCGACAGAACCTGTGAAGCGTAATCGCCATACTTATCTATCTGTGTCTGAAGGTTTTTCGCCTCAGTCTCAGCATTTGTGAGCTTGGTGGTCATGCTGTCCACCTGTGACTGGAGCTCCGATATGGCCACGTTCTTATCCGCTATCTCCTGACTGAATGTAACCTTCAGGTCTCTCTCTGAATTGTCAGCCGCCTTATCCCTGTGCGGGATGATGAGCGTCCACATGGCCGCAAGTCCCAGAACAACTCCCGCTATGATATAAGCGATGGAATATTTGTAGAAATTGATGTCCTTGTATCTTCCAACCGGAATCGGATCCCCATCAAAATCCACCTCGCTGTTGCCGGCTATGAGCTTCTTCTGGTCATCCACGAACAGAGAATCCACATCGTAGTCCTCCTGCGGATAATCCCTGAAGTTCATGATCTCCTCATCAGTGTGGCCCATCTCATTGAAATATCTGACCGCCACTGGATTTGTCCTGTCTATCTTGATGACACGCTTGAGTGCCTTGCGAGCCTTGTCATATCTTCCCTCGTCGATGAACAGAAGTGCAAGGAGCAGGTACCCCTGTATAAATCTGCTGTTGTCGGAAAGTACCTTTCTGAGCTGTATAAAGGCAAGATCCTTGCTGCCCTGCTTCGCATATACCAGCGCCTGATTATACTTTCTGGTTACATTGTTCACCGCCTCCAGCCTGTGTGGGTTGGATTTTATCTCCTTGATGTATCTCTTGGCGACATTCTTGCCGTCAAAATAATTCACACTCACTACCCAGTGGCTGAGCGCCTGAACTATCTCTCCGGTCTCATAGTACACCAGTCCAAGAAGGTTCCGGGCATCTATATTCATCTTGTCATACTTCAGAGACAGCTTGAGCGCCTCCTCCGCACCTGACATATCCCTGACCCTCGCCTTATCAAGCCCTATGTTGTAATAGTACTTTGACGAGTTGAGAGCCTTGTTCACGTAATCTATCTTCAGTCCGCACCTGGTACAGTAACCTGTGACGGCTATCGCTCCACCGCAGTGCTTACAATTCAGTACATCTGCCATATCTTAATCTCCCGACCAATCTGTGTTCTTTACTTCTCTGCTTCCTTTGCAACCCTCATCATCTCCTGCATGACATCCATGATGTCCTTGAGATCATTGTTGTATATTGCATCCTCTGCCTGGTCAAGTTCAAGTGCCGGCTTAAACCTCTTTATCTCTTCATCAAAATTGATCATGTCTGTTCCTCCATCTCTTGACACCGCCCACCAGATACAGGGAACCAACGCAGTATATGTTGGTATTCTCTCTGTCTCCTCTGAGCTCCACTGCCATATCCATGGCATCGTCAATCTCATCGCTGACCATGACCGGAGTATCCGTACACGCCGAGAATATCTCCGCCAGCTTTGCGGAATCCGCCTTTCTGCTGCTGTCAACGCTTGTGACTATTATCCTGCCAAACGTAATATTTCCGGCAAGCAAATGTATCATGGAGTCATACTCCTTATCCTTCACCGCCGCAAATACCAGTATCTTGTCATATTCCCCATGAAGCCTGTTCATGGTCTCTATATATGCATTTACAGCCTCCACATTGTGGGCACCATCCACATATATATGGGGAGCTATCTCCTCCATCCTGCCCTCCCAGTAGAACTGCAGGAGTGCATTCCTCACGGTCTTCTCTATATCCTGTTCCGGTACATTCCGCCTCTCCATGAGCATCCTGAATGCTGTCACGGCAAGGCTGACATTCTCCACCTGGTACAGTGATGTCTTCTGTATCTGTAAATTGCAATAACTATAATACCGATTATGCAATGAAAAATCAATGGTTTTGTTCCCCAAATGATTTATTATATAATCTGATTTTTCGACCGGAATTATGTCCGCTCCACGCTCTTTGGCAGTATCTTCTATGACCCGCGCAGCCGCCTCGTCCCGCCTGAAATATATCACCGGAACACCCGGCTTGATGATGCCTGCCTTCTCATAAGCTATCTTCTCTATCGTGTCGCCAAGATACTCCATGTGATCCATTCCCACCGACGTGATGATCGTAAGCTCCGGCGTAAGGACATTTGTCGCATCCAGTCTTCCGCCCATTCCTGTCTCGTATACGGCAAAGTCACACTTCTGCTGTCTGAAATACACCGCCGCCATGGCAAACATGACCTCGAAGAACGAAGGGTGCTCCATGAACTGCCCCTTTACGGTCTCAAATGCCGACACAAAATCGTCATCGGATATATTTGTACCATTTATCTGTATTCTCTCGTTTATGGACACGAGATGGGGTGATATGAACAATCCCACTCTGTATCCCTGGGCTGCAAGCATCTGCGCCAGAGCGCGGCATGTGCTGCCCTTGCCGTTGGTTCCCGCCACATGTATCGCAGGAACAGCCTTCTCAGGGTTCCCCAAACGGCACAAAAGACTGGAAAGGTTCTCCTTGCCAATCTTCTGTGCAAAAAGCGGAATACCCAATATATAATCCACAGTCTCTCTGTAATCCGCCATTATGATTCTCCTATCCGTCCGTGCGTGCTGCTCAGACCCAATTATCTATTGTCAACTTTCTCAGGGTAGAGGTCGTGGTTTGCCAGACGGTTCCAGGCAACCTCCTCCCACTTTGTTCCCGGTCTGCCGTAATTGCAGTACGGGTCTATGGAGATTCCTCCCCTCGGTGTGAACTTGCCCCACACCTCGATGTACTTTGGATCCATCAGTTTTATGAGGTCCTTCATGATGATGTTCATACAGTCCTCATGGAAGTCTCCGTGATTTCTGAAGCTGAACAGATACAGTTTCAGCGACTTGCTCTCCACCATCTTCTCGCCCGGCACATATGATATGTACACCGTTGCGAAGTCAGGCTGTCCGGTGATCGGACAGAGGCTTGTGAACTCAGGACAGTTGAACTTTACAAAGTAGTCGTTGTCCGGATGCTTGTTGTCAAATGTCTGGAGCATCTCAGGTGCATAGTCCATGCTGTACTTTACGTCTTTATTTCCAAGGAGGGTCACCCCCTCCATCTCTTCTTTACTTCTTCCCATTATGGTCTCCTATATTACTTTTATGATTCATGCTTATTCTGCTATATGATCACGCTGTATTACTGCTCCTGCAGTGCTTCTGTCACAGACTTGATGAGCAGCTTAACAGCCTCGTCACAGTGCTCCTTCTTAACGATAAGTGGAGGTGCGATCCTTATGATGCTGTCTCTTACCGCTGTTATGAGGAGCTTGTTCTCAAACGCTCTGTGCTTTACTTCAAATGCGATAGGCTTGTTGAACTCAACGCCTATAAGAAGACCACGTCCTCTGATCTCCTTGACACAAGGAAGTGCCTTGAGTTCCTCCATGAAGTATGCTCCTACTTCCTTTGCATTCTCGTAGAGCTTGTTATCCAGTATCTCATCTATCTCTGCAAGCGCCGCTGCACAGCACACAGGGTTGGCTGCGTATGTTGAACCGTGGGCACCAGGTGTAAATGCTGCTGCTATCTTGGTGCTTGTACACATCGCGCCTATAGGCATACCGCCCCCGATGGCCTTTGCCATGGATACCATGTCAGGCTTTACGCCATATGTCATATATGCCATGATGTCTCCGGTTCTTCCCCATCCGGTCTGAACCTCGTCGAACATGAGGAGCATGTTCTTCTCATCACAGAACTCACGAAGTCCTTTAAGGAACTCAGGGTCTGCAGGGTATACACCACCCTCGCCCTGTACAGGCTCTACCATGATTCCTATGGTGTTCTCATCGCATTTGCTCTTGAAGTCCTCAAGGTTGTTATACTCTGCATATGTGAATCCCGGAAGGAGTGGTGCAAATCCCTTGTGGCAGGCCGAATCAGGCTGGCCTGTTGCCGACAGTGCACCGTATGTTCTTCCGTGGAAGCTGTTCTTCGCTGTCACGATCTTATATCTGTCCGGTCCGTAATTGTCCACGCCGTACTTTCTAGCCATCTTGATCATGGCTTCATTTGCCTCTGTTCCTGAGTTCTGGAACACGATCTTCTCCATGCCTATGGTGTCACACACCTTCTTTGCAAGGAGGATCATTGGAAGTGTATATGCATAGTTTGATGCATGTATTACATTTGCCGCCTGGTCAGCTATGGCCTTTGCAACCTTCTTGTTGGCATTTCCCGCGCTGCTTACCGCTATTCCTGCGAAGAAGTCGAGGTATCTGTCGCCGTTCTCAGCGTACACATACATGCCATCGCCCTTCTCCTCTATGAATTCCCATCTTCTGGACTGCTCTGCCAGATATGTATCTACTATCTCTAAAAGTTCTTCTCTTGTATAACCTGATTCACTAACCTTCATCTTTCTCTCCTTTTGTATACTCTCCGGTATATCTGCAAATATCCGCCCATATTATAACAGGCATTCCGCATACATTATATACACAAAGCCCGCCACTGGCAAGCGTTCGTGAAATATAACAGATAAATGCTTTAACCACCGTTAAAAAGGACTGTACCGTGAGGTATACCTCAAAGCACAGCCCTTTTATATTTATGCATTTCTCTGTATTATCTTGCAAACTGGGAATTGTACAGATTCGTGTAGAAGCCGCCCTTTGCAAGCAGTGTCTCGTGATTTCCCTGTTCGATGATGTGCCCGTCCTTCATGACTAGGATGACATCTGACTCCTTGATGGTTGACAGTCTGTGTGCAACCACGAAGCTTGTTCTGCCCTTCATCATCTTGGCAAATGCCCTCTGTATCCTTATCTCAGTTCTTGTATCTATGGATGATGTTGCCTCATCCAGTATGAGCATAGGTGGAAGATCAAGCATAACCCTTGTGATACATAGGAGCTGCTTCTGTCCCTGTGACAGATTGCCTCCATCCTCTGTTATATATGTGTTATAGCCATCAGGAAGTCTCTTGATAAAGCTGTGTGCATGTGACTGCTTTGCAGCCTCGACGATCTCCTCATCCGTTGCGTCCGGTCTTCCGTATGCTATATTGTCCCTTATCGTGCCACTCTTAAGCCAGGTCTCCTGGAGCACCATTCCGTAGTTGCCGCGGAGGCTCTTTCTTGTGACCTCTCGTATGTCATATCCATCCACGGATATGCTTCCCGCATCCACATCATAGAATCTCATGAGCAGGTTGATGACTGTACTCTTACCACAGCCTGTAGGTCCTACTATGGCTATCCTCTGTCCATCCTTCACATTCAGGTTGAGGTTCTTGATGAGCTCCACATCTTTGTTGTATGAGAAGTCAACATTCTTAAGGTCCACCTCACCGTGAACGTCTGTGAGCTCGTGTGCGCCAGCAGGCTCTGCAGCCTCTGTGTCCTCGTCTATAAGCTCAAACACTCTGGCAGCGGATGCCAGCGCGTTCTGAAGCTCTGTGACAACGCCTGATATCTCATTGAACGGCTTTGTATACTGATTTGCATAGCTCAGGAAACTTGTGAGCTGTCCAACTGATATAAAGCCCTTTATAGCTGTTATGGCACCTATGATTCCAACGCCTGTGTACACGAGGCTGTTGACAAATCTTGTACTAGGATTTGTTATCGATGAGAAGAATGTAGCCTGAAGTCCTGCCACATTAAGTCTTCCATTGACCTCCTGGAATCTGTCGCAGGTCTCATCCTCCATGGAGAATGCTGTGACTACCTTCTGGTTCTCAACCATCTCATTTACAAGGGATGTGAGCTCACCCTTGATCTCAGCCTGCTTCCTGAACATACTGTATGTTCTCTTTGCTATGAATGACGCAACAAAGAGTGATACCGGAGTGATACATACGACCACAATGGCTATGATCCAGTTGATCGACAGCATGAAGCACAGTGTTCCTACTATAGTCATAACTCCTGTAAATAGCTGTGTAAATCCCATCAGAAGTCCGTCTGAGAACTGGTCTACGTCAGCTATGATCCTGCTGACTATGTCTCCGTGTGTATGTGAATCCACATATGAGAGCGGCAGGCTGCCAAGCTTCTCATATGCCTTTGTTCTTACATCATTAACCACCCTGTATGTGATTATGTTGTTGAGGACGTTCATGATCCACTGTGCAACAGCCGTTATAACGACCACAATCACAAGCTTTGCCAACATTCCTTTAAGTCCTGTAAAATCTACTTTTCCCGGTCCAACGACCCTGTCAACTGCATGTCCCATGATGATAGGTGCATACAGTGTGAGCACGACCGATATGGCTGCACATATGAGAGACAGAACCACGAGGAACCTGTATCTCTTGATATACTTCAGTATTCTGAGTATCGTCTTTTTATTTACTGATTTATTCCCTTTATCTTTACTCATGAGACAGTTCCTCCTCCGAAAGCTGTGACTGACATATCTCCCTGTATATCTCACAGTTAGAAAGCAGCTGCCGATGGGTTCCTATCCCGGCTATCTGACCATCATCCATGACGATGATCTTATCCGAATTCATGATGGTCGACGCTCTCTGTGACACAAGGAATACAGTCATGCCCTTTGTCTTCTCCCTGATCGCTTTTCTGAGAGCCGCATCAGTTGCAAAATCTAGCGCCGATGCGCTGTCATCCAGTATCAGTATCTCAGGCTTTCTGACGACCGCTCTGGCTATGGTAAGCCTCTGCTTCTGTCCACCCGACAGGTTCTTGCCCCCCTGGGTGATCTTGAAGTATATTCCATTCTCCTTGCCGTCTACAAACTCCTTGGCCTGGGCTATCTCAAGCGCCTCGTCTATCTCTGCTTCAGTCGCATCCTGCTTGCCCCAC
This sequence comes from Coprococcus sp. RTP21428st1_C9_RTP21428_210409, assembly GCF_040227395.1. Lineage (NCBI taxonomy): Bacteria > Bacillati > Bacillota > Clostridia > Lachnospirales > Lachnospiraceae > Coprococcus > Coprococcus sp. RTP21428st1_C9_RTP21428_210409. The sequence continues at coordinate 55,831 of NZ_JBEHVV010000006.1, read as the reverse complement.
CTGATATTGTCTGCTATTGTTCCGGCAAACAATACAGCCTTCTGCGGTACCACTCCGACCTTATGCCTGAGCTCGTCCAGGGTGTAGTCCTTTACGTCAACTCCGTCTATGCACACGCTTCCCTGGCTGGCATCGTAAAATCTTGGGATCATGTTTACAAGAGAACTCTTTCCTGAACCCGTACCGCCTATGATTCCCACAGTCTCGCCCGGTGCCACGTCAAATGTTATATCTGACAGGGAATCTGCTCCGGCCCCAGCATATCTGAGATTTGCATCCCTGAAGCTTACCTTTACAGCATTTGCCGGTGATCCTGCTGCCTTGCCTGATCCATCCGTTATGGATGGCTGCTGATCCATGACCGCATTTATTCTCTTTGCGCAGGCAACAGCCTTGGTGATCGTCACGATAAGGTTTGCGAGCTTGATGAGCTCGACGAGTATCTGTGACATATAGTTGACAAGTGCGACGACCTTTCCCTGTGTGATGATTCCCGCATCTGTCTGTCCCGCTGCGATCCAGATTATAGCTGCGGTTGAGAGATTGATTATCACATAAGTGACAGGATTCATGAACGCTGATATACGTCCTGCAAGGAGCTGGAACTTCATCAGGTCATCCGTGGACTTGTCAAACTCCTCAAATTCCTTGTCCTGTCTGTTAAAGGCTCTGATAACTCTCGCGCCCTCAAGCCCCTCACGGGTGAGCAGTGTGACTCTGTCCAGTCTGTTCTGCACCTTCTTGAACAGAGGTATGCTGAGTGCCATAACACCGAACACAACAATTGAAAGTGCCGGTATGGTCACCACAAATGTCATGGCCGACTTCACGTCGATGGTGAATGACATGATCATGGCACCGAACACTATGAACGGCGAACGGAGGAACAGTCTGAGCACCATGTTGACTCCTGTCTGTACCTGGTTCGTGTCACTGGTCATTCTCGTGAGCAGTGTGGATGTTCCTATGCTGTCGATCTCTGTGTATGAAAGTGATGTAATATGCCTGAACAGATCATTTCGAAGTGCTGTTCCAAATCCTGTAGCAGCCTTTGCCGAAAAATACTGGGCGGTGATAGAACACACCAGACCGATAATTCCCAAAAGTATCATGACGAGACACATCTTCACAACGTAGCTTATGTCACGCCCTGCTATACCGACATCGATTACATTTGCCATGACGATCGGGATAAGCAATTCAAATGTTGCCTCCAACATCTTAAAAAGCGGGGCAAGTATGGACTCTTTCTTATAGTCCTTAAGATATCTAAGTATTCCCTTCATCTCTTCTCCTAACAATACTCATTCCGTATATAACAGACACAGATACTATCCATGTCGTCATTACTCAAATAGAACTTCCACACCATATATAAGGTGCGGAAGTTCTATTTCAAGCTATGCTGCAATGGCGCTGATCATCTGAGTAATTGTCTGTTACCAATGCTATCATATCCCTTGCAATTATATATCAGTCCTCATCGTCCTCTTCCGGAAGATTTGCATTGTGATATACTGCCTGAACGTCATCGTCCTCCTCAAGCATATCTATAATCCTTGTGAACTTCTTGACAACCTCAGGATCGTCTATATCAACATAGTTCTGAGGTATCATTGTGAGCTCAGCCTCAGCCATCTTTATGCCTTCCTTCTCAAGGCTCTCTCTTACCTGCGAGAAATCCTCAGGTGCTGTGATGATCTCGTAGCTGTCATCCTCGTCTGAGAAATCCTCAGCTCCTGCATCCAGTGCCATCATCATGAGGTCATCTGCATCTATATCACAGTCTTCCTTTGCAATGATGATCTGTCCCTTGTGATCAAACATATATGATACACAGCCTGTTGTACCTACGTTACCGCCACCCTTTGTGAAGCAGTTACGCACATTGGCTGCTGTTCTGTTCTTATTGTCCGTAAGAGTGTCTACTATGATGGCGGTACCGTTAGGACCGTAGCCTTCATATGTATTCACTACGTAATTTACTGAATTGGCATCTCCTGCCGCTCTCTCGATACCACGCTTGATAGTATCATTAGGCATGTTGTTCGCCTTTGCCTTGGCGATTACATCACGAAGCTTACTGTTGTTCTCAGGATTTGCTCCGCCTTCCTTTACTGCTACCACGATCTCCTTACCAATGATTGTGAAGATCTTACCCTTTGCTGCATCGTTCTTTTCCTTCTTGTGCTTGATGTTCGCAAATTTTGAATGTCCTGACATCGTTAATTCTCCTCTTTCTCTTGATTACTAGTTACGTATATTATCACTATTGCGGTGTTTTTTCAACCTTTGTGATCTTTACCTCACCGATCATGTTGTTATTTACCGACAGGGAAGTGAATCTGTAGTTCTGATACACTATCTCTATCTCCTCATCCGCATATGGAAGTCTCCCCAGCTCATACAGCAGAAATCCGTTCAGCGTCTGGAAGTCCTCATCCGGGAATTCTATCCCCAGAACGTCACTCAGCTCATCCAGTTCAGCCTTACCACTGACTATGTACATATCGCCACGCTTCTTGATATCCTCGCTGGCGTCATCGTACTCGTCAAGTATGTTGCCGACTATCTCTTCCAGAATATCCTCCATGGTCACGATTCCCTCTGTCTGACCATACTCATCCACAACTATGACCATATGTATCTTTGCCGTCTGCATCCTGCGGAACAATTTTGCTATGTTGTACGTAGGATGTACAAATGTAGCCTCAACCATGATCTCAGCCAGTGATTTCGTCTTATCGCGCAGATATTCCTTCACAAAATCCTTGAAATAGATTATTCCAACTATGTTGTCAAGATCACCGTCATACACCGGATATCTTGAATAGTTATTCTCTATCATTATCTCCATGACTTCGTCCAGATCAGAGTTCTTGTCTATAGCCATGACGTTCAATCTGGCCGTCATCACATCTCTGCTCTCCTTGTCAGTGAACTCAAATATGTTTGTAATAAACTGGGCCTCAGAGTCCTCTATAAGTCCCTGCTCATTTCCCTCGTTCACCATGGATATGATCTCTTCTTCTACCTTTTCCTCTTCTGATTTTTTGTTAAAAATCTTCATATAATAGTCTGTATCACCTCATATATTATTTTATGCCAGTTCAAGACTTATCTTCAGAGCTTCATCAACGCGCCTCAGCACATCAGCGTCAACGTGACACACCTTTTCTTTCAGGCGCTGTTTGTCTATAGTCCTGAGCTGTTCCAACAATATGACGGAATCCTTCGCTATATCACAGCTTGAAGAATCAAGCATGATATGTGTTGGAAGTTTTGGCCTCTTCATCTTGCTGGTTATCGCAGCTATTATGACCGTGGAACTGTGTCTGTTCCCAGCCTCATTCTGAACTACTATAACAGGTCGTATGCCTCCCTGCTCCGATCCAACCACCGGTCTTAGATCCGCGTAATAAATATCCCCACGTCTGATCACCAATTCTGTTCACCCCACAAATACTTTCATTGAATGTGGCTATATACTTATATAGTATGTATTCCACTCTAAAAAAAGTATTGCCCATGACAGTACCGGTTATTCGTTAATCCAGAAGATAGTTTACCTGTCCAAGCTCTCTGCCGTCCCTTATGTATGTTCTCGGAACTCGTCTTGATATGTTACATACCAGCTCGTAATTAAAGCTGTTGGCAGGCGCTGCCACCTCCTCGACAGTTACCTCTCTGTCTCCATCCTGTCCGATGAGAGTTACGTCATCTCTTACTTTTACACCATCAATGTGGCTCACGTCAACCATGAACTGATCCATGCACACCCTTCCGATGATCGGAGCATACTCTCCATGGATGATAACTCGGCCTATATTGGACTGTGCTCTTGGGTATCCATCGGCATATCCTGCCGACACCGTCGCAACCTTTATATCATGATCCGCTATATAGGACCATCCATATCCTATACCTGTTCCGGCTTTTACGTCCTTCACAAATATAACCTTGGACATAAGTCTCATAGCAGGTTTCAAAGCCGCTATATTCTTATCTACCTCATCTGATGGATAAAGTCCGTATGTGACTATTCCCGATCTGACCATATCAAAATCCGAATTGTCCATCTCCATGATACCCGCACTGTTAGATATATGCCTTACAGGTATGTGTATTCCAAGTGCCTCAAGCTGGCTGTTTATCCACCTGAACTTCTCAAGCTGACCATTTGCAGCGGTCTTGTCGAGTTCATCAGCCTTTGCGTAATGGGTAAATATCCCCTCTATCTCTATGCCCGGCATCTGACTGATCTTTTCTATGTTCTTCACGCCATCTTCATCACATGTGAATCCGATTCTTCCCATGCCTGTATCGACCTTGATATGGATCTTTGCCTTTGTGTTCATGCTCACCGCCAGATCCGAGAGCTTCTGTGCATCGTCCACCTCATACATGGCAGGTCTAACATCATATCTGATAATCAGTTCGTAATCCGAGGGATCTGTGTAGCCCAGTATCAATATGGGCTTATCTATATTTGCTCTTCTGAGCTCCAAAGCCTCATCGATGAATGCCACTGCAAAGAAATCCACCAGATCATCAAGTGCCTCTGCCACCTCGACAGCGCCGTGTCCATAGGCGTCTGCCTTTATGACCGCCAGCATCTTCTTATCACCGTCTATAAGCCTCTTCATAGCCGTGATATTATCCCTTATATTGTCAAGATTTATCACAGCCTGCACTCTGTTAAAGTTACTGTTGTCCATCATGTTCTGCTCCTTTTATAACCTCCGATATAGCGCTCACTATATCCCTGGCTATCATTGCATTTCTTCCTCTGTGCTCTGCCGCCATATCTCCTGCCAACCCATGTATATATACTCCCAGCTTCGCAGCCTCATACGCACCAAGTCCGGTGCAGACAAGCCCAGCTATTATCCCGGCAAGCACATCCCCTGCCCCCGCAGTTGACATACCGTTATTACCGGATGTGTTTATGTACACATCCCTGCCGTCACTTACGCATGTTCTGGCATCTTTCAGCGCACTTACAACATTATACTCCATCGAAAAGTCTTTGCACACCTCTAATATATTCTTTTTTATATCCGGTATGGCGACGCCTGTAAGTCTTGACATCTCTCCTATATGTGGCGTTACGATCACCGGTCCTCTGTGTCTTCCAAGAATATCGGGCTTTTCGGATATTATGTTCAAGGCATCCGCATCCGCGATCACGGTCTGCACGGCCTCACACATAATATATTCCACCATGCTCCTTGCCGCATCGCCTTTTCCTATACCAGGACCGATCAGTATGGCATCCGACCACTCCACGGCATCCCTTGCACACTGCTCCGCTTCATCTTTGTTGCTATAGCACATAAGCACTGCCTCAGGAATTCTTACTCCTGCTATCTCCTTGTTGTCGATATGTGTGTATATCTTCACAAGCCCTGTTCCCATCCTGTATGCAGCCTCCGCCGCAAATGTCATGGCACCGGACATGTCTCTGCTTCCAGCTATCACCGCAAGCTTTCCATATGTTCCCTTATTTGATGAATCACTCCGTCCCGGAAGCATGCACAGATCGTCTCTGTTGTAGGAATATGCCACCGGGTGTACTCTGTCCACTTCAGCCTGTGCAAATCCTATGTCTCTCACAACGACCTCTCCGCTTATCTCGCAGCCGGGATAAAATATCAGCCCTCTTTTATTCAGTCCAAATGTGACCGTCATACCTGCCTTGAATGCACATCCCATGATCTGCCCCGTGCTGGCATCCACACCTGACGGGGTATCTATGGCAACCTTAAAGCCGCCAAGTCCGTTCATCGTCTCTATGGTCTCTCTCCATATTCCCGCCACATCACGCTTGAGTCCGACGCCAAATATTCCGTCCACAACCACATCGTAATCACTGTCAATGATGTGATCCGTCACCTGTATGCCGATTTTTTTCGCTATTTCAAGCTGATATGAAAAGCTGTCGCTTACTCTCGATATTCCATTTATATAACAGACATGGACAATATCTCCCTGCTGGTACAGGAGTCTCGCAAGAGCCAGTCCGTCCCCGCCGTTATTGCCGCCTTCAACAACCACAAGGCACTTTAATTTTCTGTCCGCGTTTATAGACTTCAGTCTGGAATTTATCTCCTCCAGCACGGAGATCGCAGCTCTCTCCATAAGCAGGATCCCTGGCACACCCTTTTCCTCTATGGTCAGCCTGTCTATCTCCTGCATCTCTGTTCGGTCTGCAACATAAAACATATTTCTGCCTCCTTATTGAAGAAAACGGATAATTTCTCTCGAAATTACCCGTTTTATACTTACCTATAAAATCTTCCGATCTCTTCCTTATCTCTTCTTGAGGAAATCAGGAATCTTGATACTCTCTGTCTTTGGTCTTGACACATGTGCCGGCTCAACTGGTGTTGATGTTACAGGTGTCTGCTGTGCTGGTGTCACAGGTGCTGTGTATGCTGGCTTTGCTGCCGGAGCAGTCTCAGTTGTCTGACCGCCGAGGAACGATGGTCTTGTGCTTGTCTGAGTGCTGTGTGTTCCAAGGCTCTGGCCTGCATATGTAGCAGTCTTTGGCTCTGCAGCAGGTGTTGTTGTAACTGCTGGCTTAGGTGTGGTCATTGTTCCCATAGGAGATGCAGTACCTGCATATCTTGCGGTGACATCGCTCTCGCCTGATCTCTCAAGACCTGTAGCAATGATCGTGATGCTTATATCCTCACCCATGTTGTCATTGTCAACTGTACCGAAGATGATGTTGACTCCATCTCCAGCCTGCTCTGTAAGATATGTAACAGCATCATAAGCCTCAACGATACCAATGTTACCTGAGAAGTTTACGATGATATCTGTTGCACCTGAAACGGTTGTCTCAAGAAGTGGTGAATCCATAGCCTCCTTGATGGCGTCAACAGCCTTGTTCTCTCCGCTTGCTGAACCTATACCGATATGAGCGATACCCTTATCTCTCATAACTGTCTGTATATCTGCAAAGTCAAGGTTGATAAGACCCGGCTTATTGATAAGGTCTGTAACACCCTGAACACCCTGCTGAAGTACCTGATCTGCCTTCTTCAGCGCATCAGGAATACTTGTTCTCTTATCACAGATCTGAAGGAGCTTGTCGTTAGGGATAACAATAAGTGTATCCACATTCTCCTTAAGTCTCTCTATACCTTCGATCGCGTTTCTCATACGAGGCTTACCCTCAAAACCAAATGGCTTTGTGACAACTCCGACTGTGAGGATACCAAGGTTACGTGCCATCTCTGCAACGACAGGGGCAGCGCCTGTTCCTGTTCCACCACCCATACCACATGTTACGAATACCATGTTGGCGTCCTTGATGATGTCTACGATCTCTTCTCTATTCTCCTCTACAGCGCTGGCACCGATCTCAGGCTTTGCACCAGCACCAAGACCCTTGGTAAGTTTCTCACCTATCTGGATCTTTGTTGTAGCTCTGCTGAGTGAAAGAGCCTGCTTATCTGTATTGATAGCGATAAGTTCCACTCCCTCAACATTCTCATCGATCATTCTGTTAACAGCATTGTTACCTGCACCGCCGACACCAATTACAAGAATCCTTGCCGGTGTTCTCTCGTCATTTGATTTTATCTCAAGCACGGTTGCATCCTCCTTATATACTTATTCTTTATCCATCAATCATTGTCATCTGCTCAAAAGCTGACCGTTTTATCGCATTAGTACCTATATAATACGATTTTTTATATCATTACGCAAGAAATTTTTTATTTATTTTCTTTAAAGATAACGTTCCTCTGCGATTCACTGTAATTCGACATATCAAGAGTTCCCTTTTTACCCTTCACGCTCTCAAGTATGCTCTCAAGATTCATGAATTTCGTCTCCAGGTTTTCACCGTCGCCGATCCTGATCTTTATTCCATCCTTGTGAAGTATGAGATTCTGATCTGTGTCATAAGTAATCTTGTCTATCTGTATTCCGCTCTTGTAAATGAGCTGTGTCATAGTCAGTATCTCCTGGAAGAACCCCGAATCACCGACATCAAGCTTCTTTCCCTGCTCCACGCTGTCACTTGTAAGTCCCTCTATACAAGGAACATCATCAAGCTTTGCATCGGATATCTCGAGCACGATACCATCGCCATCAAAATATGCATACTGATCGTTGTACTTTATGCAGCCCGCCATGGCCTTCTCGTACACCGTGATCTCTACTGAATTCCTGTTCACATATGTGACGTCTATCTTATCTATAAAGGTTACATCCTGGGCAGGATTCAGTCTGCTCTCAAGTATAAACAGCAGCGTATTGCCATAATCCTTACCGCCGGTCACGATATCGACCATCTGTTGGTCAGTGTAGTGATCAGTTCCGGTCACTTTTATGGACTTCAATTTGTAACATGTACGTATGTATACAAACGCTATAGCACACAGCACCACCAGAATGAGAAGTATCTTGAGAACTATCTTGAATATCCTTGCCGCCTTCTCACGTCTCGCCTTTCTTCTGGCAAGTTTCTCCGCCTGCAGCTTCTTCTTTCTCTCTATCTCCTCCGGGGTAAGCTTTCTGCCCTCTTTTTTGCGTTTTTTCTTGTTCTTCTTTTTTGCAGCAACCGCCTGATCTTGCTTACGCCTGCGTCTCTCCTCGGATCTGCGGTTTTCTGCATCCTCTCTGCGCATCCGGTCATCCGGTCTGCGACGCTCTCCATCCTGTCTCCTGCGCACCTGCTCATCAGATCTGCGGTGCTCTCCATCTGGTCTCCTGCGCACCTGTTCGTCAGATCTGCGGCGCTCTCCGTCCGGTCTTCTGCGCACCTGCTCGTCAGATCTGCGACGCTCTCCGTCTGGTCTTCTGCGCACCTGCTCGTCAGATCTGCGACGCTCTCCGTCTGGTCTTCTGCGCGCCTGTTCGCCTGTTCTGCGGTGCTCCCCATCAGGCCTTCTTCGTGTCTGCTCATCCGTCCTGCGGCGCATATCTCCGTCTGCTCTCCGCTGTCCATTGCGGCTGTCTGTCTGCTGTCTTCTCTTATCAACCGGAACCTTGACCCTTCCGTCGAGGCGTTTTCCGGTCATGACATCCACATAGCCGCTTTCACGTCTGGTCTGCGCAACATCAACATTTCTGCTCATTCTATTTTTATTAACATTTCGTCTATTGTTGTTTTCCATTCAAATCTTCCTTTAAAGGATCTGTCATATGTCTGTTTCGTCATACGAAATTCCTCTGGATACGGACATCACTATCCCCATCTCCATCAGAATGAAAATTATCGAACTTCCGCCATAACTGACAAATGGCATCGGCACACCTGTCGGCGGAATGGTATTCGTGACAACACTCACATTTATCAGCAGTTGGACCGCCACATGTGCCATCACTCCCGCTGTGAGCATGCTTCCAAATCTGTCTCTGGCATTCATGGCCGTCACAGCCATCCGCCTAAGTAATATAAGAAAAATGATAAGTATAAATGCCGCTCCGACAATTCCGAGCTCCTCACACACGACTGAGAATATCATATCATTATGTGACTCCGGAATAAACCCCATCTTTTGGACACTTCTCCCAAAGCCCACTCCAAACAGTCCACCGGAACCAACGGCATATAACGACTGAACCGTCTGATAGCCATCTGCGTAATTTTCAGGATCAAGCCATATCTTGACTCTGTTCGCCCTGTAGCCTGCGAACATTATGAAAAGCACACTCCCGACAACACCAAATATACCGATCAGAACAAAATGTCTGACCCTGGGGCTTCCCACAAACAATATTACAAAAAGGATTGCAAAACAGATTATAGCCGTGCTGAGATTCTCCACACCGATCAGGGCTATGGTGATCACGGGCAGGATCATTACCTTTATAAGGCAGCCCGGTCTGCACAGATTTTTGCTCTCCACGGCAGCCCTCGCCGAGGTGTAGATTATGATCGCCGTCTTGGCATATTCTGATGGCTGAAATCCTATAGGTCCAATATATATCCATCTTGCTGACCCATGGCTGGCCGTTCCTATTATCAGCACCACCACCTGAAGAACAAGTGATGACAGCAAAATGACCGCAGACAGCCTGAGCAGCCGCCTGTAGTCATATCTTGACACTATGTACATGGCGAGGATCGCCAGCAACATATAAAGTGCCTGTCTTTTAAAAAAGTACATCTGATCTCCGTACAGGTCGTACGCCCTGTAACTGCTCGTACTGTATATCATGGCAAGCCCAAATATCAGAATCATCCCCAGCGCCAGGAGCATGGTCACATCCACATATCCTCCCGGACACCGTTTTCGTGCATCTCTCACTCTATCTTCTGAAACCTCAGGACCTCCATGCAATCAGATCACTCCTTATAGCTTCTTACATACTCCTTGAACATATCGCCTCTCTGCTCGTAGTTGTCAAACTGTCCCCAGCTTGCACATGCAGGTGAGAGAAGCACCGCATCTCCGTCAACCGCATTCTCATGGCAATATGCTACCGCATCCTGAAGATTCTCCTCAAATATAATTGAGTTAAATCCATGTCTCTTGGCACAGTCAGCTATCTTCTGCGCAGTCTGGCCTATGAGAACGAGCCACTTTACCTTGCCGTCAAACGCCTCTATCCACTCGTCGTACTCAGAACCCTTGTCATAGCCTCCACCTATGAGGAATGTAGGAGCCACCATGGCCTGTATTCCCTTTATGGCTGCATCAGGGTTTGTTCCCTTTGAATCATTGTAGTATGCGACACCATCGATGGTGTCAACATATTCTATTCTATGAGCAACAGCCTTGAATGATGTTGCAACATCTCTGATAACATCAACAGGGACTCCCATATAATATGATATTCCAACTGCTGCCAGAACATTCTCAACATTGTGAGCTCCCATGAGCTTAAGATCCTTAATGGCAAGTACATTGATCTTCTTATCGCCATCCTCGAGGATGATATCCCCATCCTCTACATATACTCCACCGGCCGGCTTCTCCAGTCTGCTGAAATATACTACATGGCAATGATCCTTTGCCTTCTCTCCCATGGCGCGTGTATGCTCATCATCATAGTTGAGGACTGTCACATCATCCATGGTCTGATTCTTTGTTATTGAAAACTTTACATTTCCATAATTCTCAAATGTATAGTGCCTGTTCAGATGATCCGGAGTCAGGTTGAGTATTGCACTGACATTCGGATGAAAATCTATAACCGTCTCAAGCTGGAAACTGCTTATCTCTGCAACTGTATCTGAATCATCGTCTGTTGTGTCGCACAGCTCTGTGTAAGGTATTCCAATATTTCCCACAACGATGGTCTTGGCATTGTGTGCCTTGACTATCTCTCCCACAAGGGCTGTAGTTGTAGTCTTGCCGTTTGTTCCTGTTATGGCTGCTATCTTACCCTTACCATAATGGTATGCCAGCTCTATCTCACTCCAGATAGGTATTCCCGCATTTCTCACCACATCTGTAAATGGCGCATCAACAGGGATTCCCGGACTGATGACCATGAGCTGTGATGATGAGAGGGCATCCTCTCCAAGCTCACCGAGTTCTATCTGAACAAGCTCTGAATCGCCTGTCTTCTCCTTTATCGCCTCTATATCTCTGTCCTTGTTCTCATCGAACAGATAAACCTTTACTCCATGATTTACCAGAAGCTTGGTTGCACTGATTCCACTCTTTCCTGTTCCTGCTACTATCGCTGTATTGATCTCCATATCATTTCACCATGGTGCACCACTGCACCATTTTCTCCTTTCTACATTACAGAGCCAGTAAACCTACCACACAGAGGACTGCAGTCACTATAGAAAATATAGCAACGACCTTTGACTCAGGCCATCCCCCGAGCTCAAAATGATGATGTATAGGTGCCATTCTGAACACTCTCTTGCCTGTAAGCTTGAATGAAACAACCTGTATTATAACTGATAATACTTCAATGAAGTATATGAAAGCTATTATAACTATGAATATAGGCATCTTGAGCATATACGCTGTTGATGCAACAAATCCACCGAGTGCCAGAGAACCTGTATCTCCCATGAATACCTTTGCAGGGTACACATTGTACACAAGGAAGCCAAGAAGACATCCAACCGCTGCGCAGGCAACCGGAGCAACACCTGAGTCTGTTCCCACTGCTACAACCGCAAAGAATGTGGCTATGAGAACCGTGACTGATGACGCAAGTCCGTCAAGTCCATCTGTGAAGTTCGCACCATTAACTGTTCCAAGCACGATGAAGAACAACAGTATCACATAGAGTGTGCTGTTGAGCTGAACCGTCTTGCCAAGGAATGGTATTATAAGCTCATTGTTGATATCTGAATACTTCTCTACATAATATGCAAATACTCCCGTAACGACAATCTGTCCGAGCATCTTCTGCCATGCGTGAAGTCCCATTGATCTCTTCATAACAACTTTGATGTAATCATCGATAAATCCGATAAGTCCAAATCCAAGTGTCACAAAAAGCACCGGAAGGACATCCGGATATTTCTTCATATAGATAAGCGTCGTGATCGTAAGTGACAGAAGGATTATAAGTCCACCCATGGTTGGTGTTCCGGCCTTCTTCAAATGTGCCTGTGGGCCGTCATCCCTGACAAACTGACCGAACTTGAGCTTCTTCAGGAACGGTATAACTATAGGGCACAGCACCACGCTGATACAGAATGCTATCACTACCGGTAAAACAATCTTTAAATCTAAATTCATTTTGTACTCCTTACCTGCCCGCACACCGCGGACTATGTATTTCTTAAACTGTTTTCAGACTGAGATAAATTTAATACTCATTTGTGGCTTTGTCAATTCCCAAATAGGGAAGAATATTCAAAAAAATATCTCTCACAACAGGGGCCGCTATGGTTCCTCCATAATATGTGCCCTCGGGCTCATCTATTAGCACGACCGTCAGGACTTGAGGATCATCCGCCGGCGCAAATCCTATAAAAGAAGATATGTATCTGCCTGTTCCTCTGGGAAGTTTCTCACTCGTGGCGGTCTTTCCGCCTATCCTGCAGCCCTCTATGGCACACTTTGATCCGCCGCCCTCGGCAACGACTGCCTCAAGCATCTCCCGCATCTTCTGTGATGTCTCCTCATCTATAACCTGTCTCTGCTCGTCAAATTCAATGGCTGTAATAGTTTCTTTACTGCTGTCTATTATCCTTTTTCCCAAATGTGGAGTTACCGTATGCCCTCCATTCACAACCGTGCACACTGCAGATATGAACTGTATCGGAGTCACCTGGAATGACTGTCCAAACGACATGGTGGCAAGCTCTACCGGCCCGACATTTTCCTTCTTATGCATGATGGAGTTTGCCTCTCCGGGAAGGTCTATTCCGCTCTGACTGAACAATCCCAGCTTGTGATAATACTCGTACATGCCATCCACACCTGTTCTCTCTCCTATCTCCATAAACGCCGGATTGCAGGAATTCATGAGCGCCTCCTTAAGGCTCTGGCTTCCATGGCCTGTGGTCTTGCTACACCTTATCCTTCTGTCCTCAACTATCTTATATCCCGGGCAGAAAAAGTTTGAGCTGCTGTCGACCGCTCCCTTCTCGAGTGCTGCCGTCAGTGTTATTATCTTGGCGGTTGATCCCGGCTCATATGTGTCGCTTATCAGATAATTTCTCCACATATTGTTCAGCTCATCCATATTGCCGGCTGTAGGCAGCAACATGGATGTCCCGGATGCGCTGTTATTTCTCTCTGCATCTTCCCTTGTGTCTGTCTCTCCATCGTTCTCTGGCTTAACCAGTTTGAACGGTTCGTTCAGATTGTATTCCGGCACATCCACTATGGCATATATCTCGCCATTTTGGGGATTGATCGTTATTGCACACACCCTGTTTGCTTTTTTCTCGATCAGGACTTTCTCTGCAGCCTGTGTCACATATCTCTGTATATTGAGATCCAGTGTTGTCACGAGATCATTTCCGGAAATGGGCTCTGTCCTGGTTTCTGAATATTCCGCAAGCTCTATTCCCCTTGCATCCGTGACCGCATTTATGCTTCCATTTGTCCCTGTGAGCACACTGTCATATGTCACCTCAAGGCCCAGTATTCCCTGATTGTCAGCACCGGTGAAGCCTATAACCTTCGATGCAAGGGCATCATATGGATAGCTGCGCTTGTAATCCTCGTCCACCTTGATCCCCGGAACAGCAGCCGCCTTGATCTTTTTTCCGGTCTCCTTGTCTACATTTGACGCTATGAGCTCCCTTGAGGATACCTTCTCCACCTTCTTCCTGATGTCTGCCGGATCCTTATCCAGATATCTTGTAAGAAGCTCTGTGACCTCCGCCTCATCCTCTATCTGGCTGTGTATCACGGATATTGAACACACCGCCTTGTTGTCCGCTATGATATTGCCATTTCTGTCGTATATCCTTCCCCTGGGAGCTTTTATGCTTCTCTCCCTCTCATGCAGGGAATCTGCTTTCTCACTATAATATTCTCCCCTGTAGAGCATTATGTATGCAAGACGGCCAACTATAACTCCCAGCGCTAGGGCCGCCATAACGAACACAAACTTTATCCTCCGCCTGTTATAACTGTATACCTTCAACTCTTGATCCCGGACTTTTTTATTATCATATTAGCCGGATGCCTCATGTATTCACCTATTCGTGTACAAATCTATCTCTGCATTAAAAAAGCACCGGAGGTGTATCTGCACCTTCGATGCTTTGGTTTACTGTGTAAATTATCATTCGCCGGAATAGTCCTCGTCACCGCTCCACGTATCCGTGCCGTCGCCTGTTCCGCTGTCATCCTCCCATGTATCGTCCGCCGTATAACTGTCGTCTGCCGTATCGTCATACGACGTGTCATCCGCCGATGTGTCGTCGGTCGATGTATCTTCCGCTGATGTGTCCTCAGCAGCCGCATCCTCTGTTACCGCCTCTGTATCTGCAGTCTCTGTATCCGTGTCAAATGCTGATGAGAGCGGCTCCTCCGTTCCGTCATAAGCCACATCATCTCCGTTTGTTGAGTATACATTCAGGTATGGAAGGAGATCCTGCATAACCTGATTGAACAGCTTTGCTCCTGCTCCTGATCCTGACTGATCCTCAACATGAGGCTCATCAACTACAACGTAAAGCATGATCTGAGGATTCTCAACAGGGGTGAATCCTATGAATGACAGTACGTATTTTCCATTTCCTCGAGGAAGCTTCTCGGCTGTACCTGTCTTACCACCGATGGTGTAGCCCTCTATTCCAGCCGCATATCCTGTACCTTCCTCAACAACCGCCTGGAGGTATGTCTTCATGTAATCCGACACTTCCTTGGATATGGTCTTTCTGACAAGCACCGGATCCATATTCTCAACCACATTTCCGTCTGAATCCAGAAGTCTCTTGACAACATGTGGCACATAATAATTTCCGCCGTTTATTACAGAACAGAATCCCGCTGCCATCTGGATCATAGATGTTGTAACACCCTGTCCAAATGAAGATGTCGCAAGCTCTGTAGGATTAAGATTCTCCACATCGTACTTAATACCTGTCGTCTCACCTTCGAGATCTATTCCTGTCTTGGAACCAATGTTAAATATCATCTGATATTTGTCAAATGTCTCTGGTCCCTCCTTGTCCGCTATCTGCATCAACGCATCATTACATGAAACAGCCAGAGCTCTCTTGACGTCAACCATTCCGTGTCCTGCTCTGTAACTACAGTAAATAGGGCTCTCTCCCTCGACTACGACCTGTGAACCATCACAGAGAAATTCATCTCCGTCTGAGATCACTCCATCCTCCATGGCTCCCGCTATGGTAAATGCCTTGTATGTTGAACCCGGCTCAAACACATCACTTATACAGTAATTCTGCCATACATAGTTGAGTGCCTCATATAACTGGTCTGATGTAAATCCATCTATCGTGCTATGGAACTCTTCATCCGACATCTTTGAGAAATCGTATTCCACTTCCTCAGTCTTTACATTCTTCTGTTCGGTGGTCGCTTCTGTGGATGATTCTGTGGTAGTGCCATCCTCGCTGCTCTCCGTTGTTGCTGTTGTATTTTTCTTTGCACTCTCAACGCTTATCAGGCTGTCCGCATTCTCATCTGCACCCTCGATCTCAACCTCCTGGGTGACGGTGACTGTCATGTTCCTGAGCGCCTGTGTGTTCATCGGGTCATTTGGATCGTAGGTACGTGAGCTTGCCATTCCAAGTATCTCGCCATTGTTTGGATCCATTGCTATGATACCTATCTGCTTAGCACCTGTATTCTGCATATACTCAGTGATGTTGTCCTCTATGATCTTCTGTATATTCATATCTATGGTGGATACTACTGTCTCCCCATTTTGGGCTGCCACAGTCTCCGAGTCAACGCCGCCTGAGCCCGACATATATCTGTAAGTCTTGCCATCCACACCGTTTAAGTAGTCATTATAATAGCCCTCAATACCACCCTGTCCAACATTTCCGCTGGCGGTGTATCCGAGCAGGTGACACGCCAGAGATCCATTTGGGTAATTTCTCTTATACACCGTCTCGAATCTCACTCCTATGACATCTGCGCCCTCATCGGTCTTACAGTAATCCTCAAATGCCTTAACCTTTGTATATGGAAGATCCTTGAGGACTACCTCATAATAAGAATCCTCATTTGCAATGTGCTTGTCAAAATCGTCTCCTGACACATCGAAATACTCCAGCACCGCAGCTCTTGTTGCCGCCTTTCCCTTCTCCGTGAGCAGAATATTCACAGGCTCAAGTATCAGGCTGTAGGTCTTCTCACTGTTCGCAAGGACATTTCCATTTCTGTCCAGTATCTCGCCTCTCTCATACGGAATATCCGTGGAATTGTAGTCCATCTGCAGAACCACAGCCTCCGAATACTCCTTTCCATTTGCCACGTTGATGTACACAACTCTTATGGTGAGTGCCACCAGAACTCCCACCACCAACAAATATGTGATCTTGGTCTTTCTTCTCATTCCTTTTAAAAATAGCTTTGATCTCTTTGACATTTTATCTTTCCACCTTAAAAATTAAATATCCCTAAGACTACTTGGCCTTAGGGACATCCTTGTACTGTACTACGTAATCATCATTATTCTGTGAATAGTATAATGTTTGTCCCGGCTGTGAGTATACCATGCCGAGCTTAGTAGTTGCAATATTATATATCTCATCCAGATCTGTCATGGAATCAAGTCCTGCGCTGTAGCTTGCATTCTCGTCAAGCTGTGTTGCCACCTGGCTCTTCAGCGTTGCCACTGACTCCTTCTGTGACTTGACATCTGATGTAAGTTTCAGAAGATAACAGCACAGCGCCACCGCAACGATTATCGCAGCAACCATGCCCGCCGTATATCTTATTTGTGCATTTGTAACTGCCTTTCTCTGTGCCTTTCTGGCTGCAAGCTCTCGTCTCTCTCTGTCAGTCAGATGAGATGATCCCTGTTTCTTTCTTCGCGCCGGCTGTGGAGCTCTCTCAGGTCTCACTGAAGGCTGTGGTCTTCTCGCCGGAGCGGCTGAGCCTCTGACTACAGCTTCGCGGGATCTGTTACGTCCAGCCCGGTCATCATAATTCAGTTGTCTTGCAGAACTACCCTCTGTGTAGTATCTTCTATCTGCCATCTATATCGCCTCTTTCATTTATATCTGTCAAATTGCCTCAAACACTCTGAGCTTTGAGCTCTTTGATCTGGAATTCTCCTCAAGCTCCCTTTCTCCCGGTATAATCGGTTTTCTCGTTATCACCTTGCCGAGAGGCTTTCTTCCGCATGTGCACACCGGAAAGTTCGGTGGACAAATGCATGGATTTTCATTTTTCCTGAATGCTAGCTTCACTATCCGGTCCTCAAGGGAATGAAATGTGATGATACACAATCTTCCTCCCGGATTCAGGCTTGCTATCATGCCGTCTATTGAATCCCTGAGCACATCAAGCTCTCTGTTAAGCTCTATCCTGATCGCCTGAAATGTCTGCTTGGACGGATGTCCCTGTCCATTCCTTGCCTTTGCCGGTATGGAGCCACGGATTATATCGTTGAGCTCTTCGGTGGTCTCTATCACCTTGTTCTCACGGTACTTGCAAATGTGGTATGCAATACTCTTTGCATATCTCTCCTCTCCGTAATCCTTAAGTATACGGAACAGCTCAGCCTCGGAATAATCATTGACTATATCCTTTGCAGTCTTTGTCTGCCTGTTGTCCATCCTCATATCCAGTGGAGCATCAACCCGATATGTGAATCCTCTATCCGCATTATCGAGTTGATATGAAGACACTCCCAGATCAAGGAGTATCCCGTCCACCTTCTGTATGTTCAGTTCATCCAATATTCTTCTGAAATTCTGGTAATTATCCCTGACTATGGTCACCTTATCCCCATACGGCTCAAGTCTCTTCGACGCTGCAGCTATGGCATCCTCATCCTGGTCGATACCTATAAGCCTGCCGCCCTCACCAAGCCTCTTCACAATCTGCTCTGAGTGTCCGGCTCCCCCTAATGTGCCATCCACATAGATGCCATCCGGCTTGATATTCAGGTTGTCGATGGTCTCCTCAAGCAAGACCGACTTGTGCGCAAATTCCATAATCAATTACCATTCTCTTCTAAAAACTAAAATCAAGTGCATCAAGCTCATCTGCAAGCTCGTCCATGCTGGCCTGATTATCACTCATGTTCTCAGGGCCATCCCACTCTTCCTTGCTCCAGATCTCCGCTTTCTCACCGTTACCGATGACATACACATCCTTGTCTATATGAGCATATTCTCTCTGCTTCGGAGATAGAAGTATTCTTCCCTGTGCATCCGGCTCACACTTGACCGCTCCGGCAAGGAAACCTCTCTTGAAGGCTCTGGCCGTTCTGTTGGTCATAGGAAGCTTGTTCAGCTTCTCAACGAACTCCTCCCACTCTGTCATTCCATATACATAGAGACAGCAGTCGATTCCTTTGGTTACCATGAATGACTCCCCGAGTTCCGAACGAAGTTTTAATGGCATGATCAGTCTTCCTTTTGCATCAAGCTTATGTTCATATTCACCTGATAAGCATCTGGACATCCCGATCTCCTCCTTTCGTATAACTCCGGTTCAATCACCACTTTCCACCACTTAGTTGCACAGTAATGCCACTTGTAACCACTATTCTATACTATAGCCCCTCAAATTGCAACCCTGTTATATGAAAAAAATGTGTGCAAATACGCAAAAAAGCCTGTAGATCTAACAGTTTTCACTGTCAAACCTACAGGCTTTTTGTGGTGGGGACAAATCCCATATTTTTTCTATTCTGTGGGGATATTAACCACCATGTGGTTACTTATCCATGTGTTATCTATTTCTCTGTATAATCATCTGAGCCTTGCCGACCAGCTTTCTGGTCCGCATCTGCTTCAACTTCTGTTTCATCTGGTGTCGTTTCACCACCTGGCTCCACTTCTGTTTCAGTGTCACCACTCATCTCCACTGACGGCCAGCCTTTCCTGGCACATCTTACATAATTTATGACAAGCAGTACCACGGCAGTTACAAAGCATACAAGTGCAAGCGCCTGGGATACCTTGATCCCTGTATTGCCGATCATCAGGGAATCACTTCTGAGACCTTCGATGATAAATCTTCCAAGTCCGTATCCGCCCACATATATGAGAGCGAACTCTCCTTTGAATTTCTTGTGCTTTCTATATATAAATAAGAACACAAGCAGCAAAAGATTCCACAGGGACTCATACAGGAATGTCGGGTGGACTGTTATGCAGTCCATTCCGTCTATATTCATCACATTGTCCAGCATCTTCTGTGTGATGACCCCGGTTCTCTCCAGATAATCAAGATTGCCCTCTGATCTGTAGTAATCAAGAGGAATCGCCATGGCCATCTTACTGTTCGTATATGCGCCAAATGCTTCTCTGTTGAAGAAGTTGCCAAATCTTCCAAGTATCTGCCCGATCAGTATTCCGAATGTGGCTGTATCCGCCATGAGCACAAAGCTTACTTTTCTCACCTTGCAGAAGATTACCGCTGTGATGACTCCTGCGATGATTCCGCCGTATATGGCAAGTCCGCCGCCTCTGATATTCAGCATGGCTTTGAGTGTAGCTCCCACATCGCCCTGCACTATATACTGGTCAAGTCTGAACAGGATATAGTAGAGTCTTGCTCCAAGTATGGCCGGGATGATAAGTATAAGTATGAAATCCAGATACATTTCAGGATTCTGTTTTGTTCTCTTTGCCTCGTTGGTGACAAGTACATATGCCAGCAGGAATCCTATCATGATGATGATCCCGTAGAACCTCACCTCAAAGCTTCCTATATTGATGTGGTCACCTATATTTCTGAGGGTTATCCCAAGATTCGGAAAGAATATGCTTCTAAAATATTCTGATATCTGAGACATATCGTTACATCCTCCTAGATTCATTTACACGTTGAACTTGAAGAGAATAACATCTCCATCCTCAACCACATATTCCTTGCCTTCCTGTCTTACAAGGCCCTTCTCCTTGGCCGCAAGCATGCTTCCGCAGTCCATGAGATCCTTGTAGCTGACAACCTCCGCCTTGATAAATCCTCTCTCAAAGTCTGAGTGAATCTTGCCAGCTGCTCCAGGTGCCTTCGTTCCCTTCTTGATGGTCCATGCCCTTGACTCTGTCTCTCCGGCTGTCAGATAACTGATAAGACCAAGAAGTGAGTAGCTTGCCTTGATAAGCTTGTCAAGACCAGACTCTTTAACTCCAAGATCCTCGAGAAACATCTTCTTCTCCTCATCATCAAGCTCTGCCAGCTCCTGTTCTATCTGTGCACATACTACAAATACCTCTGCATCGAAGTCCTTTGCGTATTCCTTTACCTTCTGCACGTTCTCATTTGAAGCGCCATCGTCCGCAATGTCTTCCTCGCCTACATTTGCGGCAAATATTACAGGCTTCCATGTGAGAAGGTTATATTCCTCTATCCACGCCTGCTCGTCCTCATCTGTGACCTCTATGGTCTTTGCAAGCTTACCATCCTCAAGGTGAGCCTTGATCCTCTGCTGGAAGTCAAGCTCCTTCGCAAGCATCTTGTCATTTCTTGCACCTCTGATGGTCTTGGCGATCCTTCTGTCGAGCACCTCTATATCTGAGAATATCAGCTCCAGATTGATGGTCTCTATATCTCTGATCGGGTCTACGGAACCGTCAACGTGGATGACATTTGTATCCTCAAAGCATCTTACAACGTGAACGATGGCATCAACCTCTCTGATGTTCGCAAGGAACTGGTTTCCAAGTCCTTCTCCCTTTGATGCGCCCTTTACAAGACCCGCGATATCTACAAATTCTATAACAGCAGGTGTTGTCTTGGCTGAGTTGTACATCTCTGTGAGCTTGTCCAGCCTCTCATCCGGCACTGCAACGATTCCTACGTTTGGATCTATTGTACAGAACGGATAGTTAGCTGATTCCGCTCCTGCCTTTGTAAGTGAATTGAAAAGTGTACTTTTTCCCACGTTTGGGAGTCCTACGATACCTAATTTCATTTTTTCTATTTTCCTTTCTTAAAGCCTTGATTTTGCTTGATATTCTGACTTTGCCGATTATATGGTGTACCATTTAGTGTACCATCTGTTTTCAGGGCGCAAAAAGCCCCAATAGCACGGTAATTGTACTACACCCGTGGCTTAATTTCAATGTTTATAATTATTATCGGAATCCCATAACTATTTTTTACCCAGTGCCTCCTTCAAAACTACAACAGCCAGCCGGGGTTCACCCCCGGCTGGCTGCTACATTTTATCAGTTCAGATATTTCTCCATCACTGTGTTCAATTTTTCAAAATCAAGCGGTTTCGCTATGTGTTCATCCATCCCCGTGTTCTTTGCAAGCTGCACATCCTCAGCAAATGCATTTGCGGTCATGGCTATGATAGGAATCTGGCCTCTTCTTCCAGGCAGTGCTCTTATAGCGGCGGTGGCCTCATACCCATTCATGACCGGCATCTGAACATCCATAAACACTATGTCATACCAGTTCTCGGAGGCATTCTCTATCCTCTCCACAGCCTCCCTGCCATTCTCAACGATCTCCACACTGGCTCCCGTCATTCCTATGATCTCCGATGCGATCTCACTGTTCAGATCATTGTCCTCCACAAGAAGGACTCTCCTGTCCGAATAATCAGATCTTCTGATATTCTTCAGGTAATCCCTGGCGGAACCATCCGTTTTCTCATTCACTATGCGAACCAGTGTTGCCGTAAGACGTGAACGGAACAACGGCTTGGCAATAAATGCATCCACACCTGCTGCCCTTGCCTCATCCTCTATCTCACTGTAATCATATGAAGTGAGCACTATGATGGTCACATCCCTGCCAATACGCTCTCTTATACGTCTAGTTGCCTCAATGCCATCCATCTTTGGCATCTTCCAGTCCATAATGATCGCAAAGTAATCATCATTTCTCTCATGCCTTGCATATGCTCTGGCGACAGCCTCCTCACCCGAGGTTACCCACTCTCCGGCAATTCCTATCTCACCCAGAGTCTGAACCGTACTCTCACAGCATAACTCGTCATCATCCACCACCAGCACAGGCAGATCTGCCAGCTCCTTTATCTGGTCGATCTCCCTCTCCTTAAGCCTTAGAAATATGGTGACTGTGATCTTCGTGCCCCTGTTCAGGACACTGTCAACCTGAATATTGCCATTCATCATGTTTACTATATTCTGTGTGATCGCCATTCCAAGACCTGTGCCCTGGATCTTCGTAGTCCTGTTATCATCAGCACGGGTAAATGGCTGGAACATGATCTTCTGGAAATTCTCATCCATGCCAATGCCATCATCCTCTATGCTGAACACATAGCATCCAAGCTCCGACTGGCCGTTTGGCCGCTCCTCGATGGAGAATACTATATGGCCTCCATCCGGGGTATATTTGACAGAGTTGCTCATAAGGTTCATAAACACCTGCTGTATCCTCAGTGTGTCGACATATACGTCCTCATGCTCGATGTTTTTTATATTCACCTCAAGGCTGTGATGGTGCTCATCCATCTCTGATTTCGCCATGGAGATGAGATTGTCCACAAGCTCTGAGAGATTAAACTCCTCCTCGGCCAGGGATATTCTCCCGCTCTCTATACGTGCCATATCGAGGACTTCATTGACCAATCCCAACAAATGTCTGCTGGCTCTGGTTGTCTTGCCCAGGCATTCAAGCACCTTATCCGGACGATCTATGTTGGCTCCCGCAATAGCCGTCAGGCCAACTATCGCATTCATAGGTGTTCTTATGTCATGCGACATATTCGTGAGGAATTCGGTCTTCGCTCTGTTCGCCCTCTCCGCGGCCTGATACGCGTCCTTAAGAGCCTTGCGTCCCTTAATTTCCTGCTTCTTCTCCTGAGTTATATCCATGGAGGCCCACAGCACTCTGGTAAGTACACCTTTCTTCCACTCGATAGGCACAAATGACGCACTCCTGTAGCATTCCTCTTCCATATTGCAATACTCAAACTTATACACATCCGATGCCTTTGTAAGGTTATTTCTCAGATTTTCAGGCTTCAGCAGATCTGTCAGTGAATCAGCAGGAGGCAGTGTCTTATATCTGCTCTCTACACGCCTTATCAGATCACTATAACGTCCCTCTGGCGGATAATCCGATTTTATATTTATCATGAAATATTCATATGTGTCATTTTCCAGATCGCATATAGCGAAATGATCCACCAGTCTTGTGACACTCTGGAGGAGATGCCCCATAGCTTCATTGTCCGCAGACATCTGCCTGTGTATCTCAGCCTCCCGTTTTGCCGCGGTGATATCCCTCAGGAATATGATCGCATACTGCGATTGCTCACGATCTCCACGGAGAATGACATTCCTCGTCCAGTGCTTCTCTCCATGTATAGTGATGCCACATTCCAGACTCAGCTCCCCGTCACACTCACCAAGCCTTCTGGCTATATATCTTCTGTCGTAGAACCTGGCAACCTCATGCCTGAACTCCTCGCACACGTAATTGTCTATAAATGCCGATATAAGTTCATCCCATGTATCACTGCTCTCAAAGATGGTCATAAGCGACGGCTCAACCTTCATGGAGTCAAATGTATTCTCCTCAAGATTCACGTAATACTCACACAGATTGGTCTTCGTAAAGGCATTGTGGAAAGCAGCTGCCCTCTTCTGCTGCATCTCCAGATCCTTCTCCACGTTAATATTTATAAATGTACCTGTTATCCTGCGGGCTGTGCCATCTGTACGCCTTATCACCTCTGCCTTTGCACGGAACCACTGATAATCTCCATCCAGCATCCGCAGCCTGTACTCCACATCGTATTTATATGCATTTGTCTTATCAGTGACCACAGCCTTCAGGCTGTCCAATACCCTGTCCTTATCGGCCGGATGAAGCAGTCTTGTCCATGAAGATATGTCATTCGGGAAATCTATGATGTCGTGATATCCCAGCATAGTTCTGAACGCATGGCTCCAATATACTTCCTGCAGATCTCCAGTCTCATCAAAATCAAAGTACCACATACCTGACTTCATTGCGCCATTGATGAGAGTCACATTCTCATGCTCCCAATCAAGCCTTGCGGACATTATCCATACAGGCGTTCCATCCCTGTCCACGGAATCCTCCTTGAATATCCTGACAGTCACCGGGGTTCCGTCACTTGTCAGCATCTCCCCCTCTCCAAGTCCTCTAATCTGGCGTAAATGATCTGCGTCCAGAAAACTTGTATTCTCTCCATAGAACACAGACCTGAGTGATCCTCCTGTACATCGCTGGAATTCCTCATAGCTGTAACCAAGGTTATACAGCATGAAATCACTGACCGACAGTATCGTCAGTTCGTCATCATAATAGCCGATGATCGTTCCAACGGCATTGTTGTTATTTATCGTTCTCTGTATTGTCCGCGAAGCCTCTTCTCCGATCATGGATGCATTACCCAGGCCCCCAGCCTCACCATACACTCTCTCATCATTCATTCTAACTACACGCTTTCCTCTCTGATAACATGATAAATACATTTCAGTTAACACATCTTAAGCGCTCGGATCACACAAAAAGCGACTGTCAAAGAATACACTCCGACAGTCGCTTTTAATAAATATAATTATACTCCTCTTTGTACATACTAGTTCCAACAGGGAAATTATACTGCAACCGGCTGTCATAGTCCGAAACAGTTCTCTGTTTTCAGACCTTAGACCCATATGGCTTTGTGTCACCGCTTTTCAACGGGTTTACTAAATATTTATTTTTCAAATTCATTACATATAGATTACAATTCTCTGATTAAAGTATTATAATCATTTGTTTTATTTGTCAAGCATTTATTTAATTATTTTCAGGTCTTTTCCGTTTTCCACTTCTTTGACATAACGATGTAGAATATGACGTTGAGCACGATGCCGACACATGTGGCTATCGGCGCTGCAAGTCCTATATTTGTAAGGCTCGCATCCGGCTGTATACTCATGTAATACGCCAGTGGAAGTCTCACAAGCAGAGTCTGTATAAGTCCCTGTATCATGACCCATAGTGACTTCTCATGTCCATTGAAATATCCTATCATACTGAACAGAACCGCGGTAAGTATAGTCTCAGGTGCAAAGCCCCTCAGGTACTCGAAGCCCCTCTTTATAACAGCCGAGTCAGTGGTAAAGATCGATGTCAGTTTGTCACCAAAGAACCACACGCCAATGAATACCACCACGCCGACAGAGAGTCCTATGCCCATACCGGTAAGCATCGCTTTTCTCGCTCTGTCCTCTTTTCCAGCCCCGACATTCTGCGATACAAATGAAGCCATAGACTGCATAAGCGAACTTGGTACCAGCATGGCAAAGCTGACTATCTTGCAGGCAACTCCATATCCGGATGATGCCTCCAGGCCAAGTCTGTTGATAAATGCACACAGCGCCAGAAATGACATCTGCGTGAGAAATTCCTGCATTGCAAGCGGAAGTCCAACTGAAAGCAATCTTCTGCACTGTCTGTTTAATCTGAAATCTTTTCTTGACATCTTAAATGGAAGCTTTTTCTTCTTCAGCAGCACAAGCGCAAGGACAACACTGACCGCCTGGGCAACCACTGTTGCTATGGCTGCACCCGCAGCGTCAAGATGACATCCCGCAACCAGGATAAGATCACCAATAACATTTACTATACATGCCACAAACACAAATATAAGAGGTGATTTGCTGTCTCCAAAACCTCTGAATATCGCAGTGAGCACATTGTAGGCCATAATGAAAAATATTCCGCCTCCGCATATCCTCACGTACGATGATGTAAGAGTGACCGCCTCTGCCGGTGCCTGCATCAACACGGACAAAGGTCTTGCAAACGTCACCATGACAACTGCCAACACCACCGCAAGTATTGCAAATATAGTCGTGGCGCCTCCAAGAAGCTCTCCTATCTGATCCGTATTCTTTTCGCCTATATATCTGGCAATAAGCACTGTGACACCCATAGCAAGTGCTGTTATCACAAATGTAACCAGATTGAGCACCTGGCTGCCTGTTGATACGGCTGAAAGCCCCGCCGTCGAACCGAATCTTCCAACCACCAGCAGATCAACCGCACCATATGCAGCCTGAAGTATCAGTGCTCCAAGAATCGGTCCCATGAATGGGAGCATTTTTCTAATTATACTTCCTTGTGTAAAATCTGTTTTATCCTGTACACTCATCTTATGTCTTGACTCCTTTTGCTCATAACATCATAAATTTTTTCAATGGTCGCTATCATAATATCTGCATCTTCATCTGTGATATCGGTAAGAGACTCCCCCAGTCCTGTGAAATACTCATCAACATATTTGCCAACCAGATCTCTGCCAGCCTGAGTGCTCCTGATATACACAAAACGTCCATCCGCCTCTGAAGCCTTCTTTTCC
This sequence comes from Coprococcus sp. RTP21428st1_C9_RTP21428_210409, assembly GCF_040227395.1. Taxonomy (NCBI): domain Bacteria; kingdom Bacillati; phylum Bacillota; class Clostridia; order Lachnospirales; family Lachnospiraceae; genus Coprococcus; species Coprococcus sp. RTP21428st1_C9_RTP21428_210409. The sequence continues at coordinate 28,966 of NZ_JBEHVV010000006.1, read as the reverse complement.
ACAAATCCCAAGCGTTCCATATCCTTTATCGTCTTTGTCACGCCCGGTCTTGGGAGCCCCAGCTCATCACTTATATCACTGACCTTTACATCAGTCTCAGACCTCTCAAATCTCGTTATCACATCAAGATAATGTATATGAGTCGGTGTGACTCCATTTGGCAGCTTTGGCATCATATCTCTGACTCTCTTAGCTTGATAGCAGGCATCCATCACCTGTTTTATCTTTTCCTTTGTCATAGCATTCCTTCCTGTAAATTTATCAAATATTATTTTATTGTTATTTCGTATAATTACTTTAGGTAATTATCATTGGTAAGTATATTCATATTTTTCTTTTTGTCAAGGGGTATACAAACTCTTCATATGCCCGTTTAATACATTAACCACCATGCAAAAAAAATGCTCCACCTGATTCTCTCACAGATGAAGCATTTAATTATTCAATCCTTTTTACTAACTACCTTTACTATCCCTATAACCGATTCGATCAATACCACCGCCACAAATGGTATTCCCGCAAGCGTAATAGCAAACATCATATATTCGATTCCATTCAGCAGATGCTCCCATCCTCCTGTAGCCTGCGGCACTATCCACATTTCATTGATAACCAGAGCACCGATCAGGAATCCCAGTATCAATCCACTGATCATCCACGCCGCACAGATTATGGCGACATCTTTCAGCCGCACAATCTGATTATCGTATATCCATTTTCTGAATATAATATACAGAATTACGCATATCAGGGGTACAGCAAATACAACGACCAGATTATAACTATCATTATATGTTTCTTCCATGTAATCAGACAGCGTCATAATGCTCCAGCATATGAGTTGTACTACCAGACATATCAATATTTTCTTCTTCATATGCAAACTCCCCACCACATCTACTTTTTACATACTATAATAAAGTTCTTCACATTACAATTTAATTAAAATTATAATATGCTTTTACTCAGATCAGATATCTGCCAGCAAGCCCCACGATCACCTGCATCCCGCCGGAAAGCAGCATCACCCACACAGGATTCAGTTTGAATTTTCTAAGCAGAACAACACTTACCGCAAATATCACCACGAGATTCCACTTAGTTCCAGCGATACTTATCATGTCAATCCCAGACCAGACCGCCGTCACGAATATCGAAACTCCCGCTGACGCGATCATCGCCACAACCGCAGGTCTTATTCCTCCGAGCAGTTCCTGAAGGATGTCCTGTTTGCGGTATTTCAGATAAAGTCTTACTATGACTGTGACTATGATACATGAAGGAAGTATACATCCGAGTGTGGCAACCACCGCGCCGACATATCCAGCCACCCGGAGTCCCACAAATGTCGCCGAATTGACCGCTATAGGGCCTGGAGTCATCTGGGATATAGTGATCAAATCCGTGAACTCTGACATGGTCATCCACCCATGTATCTTCACTATCTGTCCCTGTATAAGCGGCATGGCGGCATAACCTCCTCCGAAACTGAAGAGTCCTATCTGGAAGAAACTTAGGAATAACTGCAAATAGATCATTATTCCATCCCCCCTTTGTCGGGATGTTTTTCAGGATTTCCGTCAGAGGTATCCTCTGTCTTTTTATGCCCACGCCCTCTTCTTTTCTCAAGCTGTCCTCTACAAACACCGACAAGTCCACAGACAATTACTATGAACACGACATTTATCTCCAATATGTAGGATGCAACAAATGCAGCTATCATGATCAATATCTCCAGATCATCCTTCTGCTTTACTATGTCTGCTCCCATATCATATGTGACGGATGCGATAACCGCAGCTACACCGGCCTGCATTCCCTCCAGCATCTCACTGATCACCCAGTTAGTCCTGAACGCGCTGTAACAGTAAGATATGATGGATATGATGACAAATGGCGGTATGATCGTTCCGATTATGGCCACCAGTGCCCCTGCCATGCCGCACAGTTTATAGCCCACCGCTATCGCTCCATTTATCGCGATCGGTCCCGGTGACGACTGGGCTATGGCCACAAAATCAAGCATTTCGTCCTGCTCTATCCAGTGGTTTTCATCCACAAACTTTTTCTTCATAAGAGATACGATGACGTATCCTCCCCCGAAGGTAAAGGCGCTCAGATATAATGTTGTTATGAATATCTTCAGAAGAGTCTTACTCTTTTTTCCTCTTTCCATAATATACCTTTCTCGTGAAAACGTTTTCACGCTCCAGGTACAAGTATATGCCTATTCGAGAAATTTAGGAAACATTTTTTATACAAACATTTTATTTTATCAGTCTGAACTTCTTCGCAAACCTCACAATAAGACCTCCCTTAGGCATATTGAGAAGTTCCTCCTCCGTATATCCTCCGGCTTTGAGTATAGCCACCGCATAGAATATGATCGCCACAAATACTGCAACAAACATCGCGATCACCCAGTTGCCGAGAAGCTTCCTGCAGCACTCATATACAATGATCGTAACAACACCCATGAAGATAGATGCTATAGTAGGTGCAACGTATATTCGCCTGTTGTCCATCTTGCCGGTCTTGTACTTTGTGAGCGAACGCTGGTTGAATATACATATGAGCAGTGAGTTCACTATCGAACCAAATACCAGTGCATAAAGTGCCCAGTCTGTGCAGTACAGCATAACAACAAGAACCACCACATGTATCACCAGTGCAAGGGTGGCATTGATAACCGGTGCCATCACCTTACCCATGGCCTGAAGCACACTGTTGGTTACAGTTGACTGTGCAAAGAACACTATGGATATGAATCCAAGATACATACATTTGGCTGCCATCGGATCCGCACCTGAGAACAGGAGCTGTATTATAGGCTTAGCCAGGACTCCCATTCCAACCGCACACGGTATGGTGACCAGCATGGACATGCTGAGCGCCTGATTCAGGAGTTTATTGGTTTTCTGCATGTCATTTCTTGCATACGCACCGGATATTCCCGGAATATATGCGATTCCAACTGAAGCTGCTATGGCAAGCGGAAGGTTCGTGAGAACTGTATACTGTCCTGAGTAAATTCCATACAGCTTTGCCATCTCCAGGGAATCCATGCCCTTCATCTTCATGACCACATAGAATACCTTCATGTCTATAGGTGTGAGCACGTTATACACCACTGCTGCCACCACGATAGGTGTGACTGTGGCAATGATTATTCTGAATAACTTTCCATAGGATTCGGTGTCTGGACTTGTATCGTTCTTCACAGACTCCATGATACCCTTTCTTCTTCTCGCATAAGCGAACAGTATGAATATCAATCCTCCAAGGACTCCGGCACCTGTACCCATGGCACTTCCGGCAGAACCATACTTTGCATGCTCGGTTGTTCCAGCGGCAAATGGCTTTGCAAGCATATACGCAGCGACGATACTGACTACTGCATTTGCAAGCTGCTCTATGATCTGTGATATAGATGTAGGCACCATCGTGTTGTATGCCTGCAGATATCCTCTGAATATTGCAAGAAAGCCCGATATAAATATAGTAGGGGCAAGTATCTTAAGACTTAAGACTGCATTTGGCTGGTCACTTACAAACCATTCGGCTCCAAAGTACGTGATCAGTGCCGCCACAGCACCCGCTATGACTACATATATAAATGTACAGTAGTATATACGTCTGGCACTCTTGTACTGTCCCATAGCTATCTTACCGGCAACAAGCTTCGACACTGCTGTAGGAATACTGTATGTGGCGATCATTATGACCATGGCGTATATTGCATACGCTGAACCATAATATCCATTTCCCTCATCTCCAAGTATCTGATACAGAGGTGATCTGTACAGAAGGCCGATGATCCTCGACACGATTCCGGCTCCCGCCAGGATTCCTGCCTGAAGCGCCAGATTACTTCCCTTTCCTGATAGCTTTCCTTTCTTTGCCGTACCGGTATTTGTACTCATATCTAACTCCTTATTGCCATTTCTAAATCACTGTTGTAAAATTCAATTTGTATCTTTGATATATATCACAAACTATATATATACCAATTTTATGCAGTTAATTCAACCATAATATTTATAAACACGATGCATATTATGACCCAATATACCACAAGGAGGAACTTTAACAATGGAATACTCTTCACTTCCAAAGGATCCTATGGTGCTTCTCAGCTTCATCAACACGAAGCTCAGAGATGACTATCCAAGTCTTGACGAGCTCTGCAGCTCACTATGTGTAAATGCAGATGATATCAAGAGTAAGCTCGCATCCATCGACTATTCATACGATGCAGAAAAGAACAGATTTGTGTAAAAGCAAATCTGTTCTTTTCTCTTTTGTCAGACAGGGACAGCATCTGCTTTCCCCGTGCTGATATTATGTTTTATTTATCCTGATTCCCGGAAATTTTTTTATCACTCTCCGGTTTTGCCTGACCATTTCCAACTTCTTCAGCGTCATCTTTGCTGTCAGCTTCCTTATCAGGCTCTGCATCACTTCCTACTATATTATTTGCAAGCTTTTCAGCGTCCGCCCTGCTGGCCACGCTCTTCATAACATGCATGAATTTATCAAATATACTGATAGGATCATCATCTGAATCATCGTCATCCTGAGACTGATCATCTGCATGCGCAGTGCCAGACTTCACATATTCATCATCTGGAAGATCTGATGGGTACTGAAGCATATGCTGCTTCTGCTTGAGCTTCCTTTTGTTCTCACGCTCCGCAAGCTTCTGCTCCGGCGTCTTCTTCTTGAACCTTATATCCTCTTCTTCCTCAGTTATATATATCGGCTCTCCCGTCTCCTCATCTATCCTGCGAATCTTCTCATACTCGGATGTCTTGAACGCAAGATTCTTCTCCTGCAGCTTTGCAGTGCATGTCCTGTTGATGTACATGTAACAGCAGGCAAATACAGGAACTCCGAGAAGCATTCCAAAGAATCCGAACAAACCGCCGCCAACTATGACCGCTGTGAGCACCCAGAAGCTTGAAAGTCCTGTGGTATCTCCGATGATCTTCGGTCCGAGGATATTTCCATCAAACTGCTGCAGTACAAGTATAACAATGAGCAGCACAAGACTCTTTATAGGATCTGCAATGAGCACGATGAAGAAACATGGCACAGCTCCTATGATAGGTCCGAAGAACGGTATGACATTTGTCACTCCAACGATAACACTTATCAGAACCGCATATGGCAGATTGAGTATCGTTGATACTATGAACATGATCATTCCTATAATAAGTGAATCAAGTATCTTTCCGTTTATAAACTGACCAAATATCCTGTTCATCTCTGAAAGTCCGTCAAGGATAGTATTTGCATTCTTCACCTTGAATACCGCATATATTATCTTCTTTCCCCTTGAAGCAAGATATTCCTTGTTTGCCATCACATATATCGAAGCAACAATGCCTATAAGGAAATTGTACAGGAACTTAAGTCCTGAGAACACTCCACTTCCTATGTTCACCACGATCTTGTCCACATTTGGCATGATCTTGGTATTCAGCATATCCTGAACCTTGAGATATGCATTGTTCATATACTTGTTGATCTGATCCTCAGGTATATTGAGCTTCTGGAACTTCTCATTTATATTCTCCACCATCGTCTGAAGGTTGGAATAATAGGTATCCATGTTGCCCACAAGCTGCTTGATACTGTCGTAGAGCTGAGGAACCACCAGCCACACTATTCCGGTTATGATTCCAAGGAACACTATGGTAGTTAAAATAACCGACAAAGTTCTCGAAACCTTGAACAATTTTTTCTTATCCGATATGATTCTCTCCTGGAATATCGTATGAAATAATCTGTCGAAAAAAACAAGTATCGGGTTCATGAGAAACGCAATGACTGCGCCCACTATGATCGGTGCAAATGCACTCGATATCTTGTCAAGTATCGCACGAAATCCCGACCATTGCTCCAGTATCTTATTAAAAAGGAGTCCGACAACGATTATTCCTATGACCGCCAGACTTATGTTGAGAATTCTTTTCTTCTTATTATTAACAGCCAACTTCTTCTCTCCCATTCTTTAGCATGTGTTTATTATATTAGTTTTTCCAAACCTGTTCAATACAGCTTACGCAAAATTAACCATACATTTATCACTTAATCTCATAAATTTTATAATTCGTGCATATAATGCACTTTAGGGGATAGTATGTTCAGAAAATTTATGTTGTTTACCCTACTGTTTTTTAGTAAAATGAGAACTAGCCAAGGGCAAATGCGAAAAGTATCGCATACCAGGATTTCCTAAACGAGGGAGGTGTTCTATATGAATTGGGAGATTGCAACCTGGCTTATCATATTTGCCGTATGTCTCATTGCTGAGATCATATCGCTTGGACTTACAACCATCTGGGCATGTGGAGGAGCCCTGGTGGCAATGATCATCGCTTTTTTCAGCGGATCGCTGCCACTACAGATCGTTGCATTTCTTGTTGTCACCACTATTCTTTTCTTCACGACAAGACCGATTGCCAAGAAGCATCTTGACAACCAACTGGTGAAGACAAACGTAGAAAGTCTTATCGGCAAACACGTTATCGTATCTGCTGACATAGACAATCTCAAGTCCACCGGTCAGGTCTTGATCAACGGAGTTGAGTGGACAGCAAGATCCAAACATGGCGATACCATTGAAACCGGAACCGAGGTCGTGATCGACGAGATATCCGGAGTCAAAGCAATCGTAGAAAAGGCAGGAAAGCCGGCAATATAAAGCTAAGGGCTTATCAGCTTAAGACACACACATTTTTAATTAAGGAGATTATTATGGACGGAGCAGGAATTTCACTTATTATCATTTTATGTCTGATCGTAATCGTTATTATTTGCAGTACGATCAAGATCGTGCCACAGGCACACGCTTATGTAATTGAGAGACTTGGAACATATCAGGCAACATGGTCTGTTGGACTTCACATGAAGATGCCTGTTATCGATAAGGTAGCCAAGAAGGTTACACTCAAGGAGCAGGTTGTTGACTTCGCTCCACAGCCGGTTATCACAAAGGATAACGTAACAATGAGGATCGACACAGTCGTATTCTTCCAGATCACAGATCCTAAGCTTTTCAGCTACGGAGTTGAGAATCCTATCATGGCCATCGAGAACCTGACAGCTACCACACTTCGTAACATCATCGGTGATCTCGAGCTTGACCAGACACTTACATCAAGAGAGACCATCAACACCAAGATGAGAGCAACACTTGACGAGGCTACTGATCCTTGGGGAATCAAGGTCAACAGAGTAGAGCTCAAGAACATCATCCCTCCTGCAGCTATTCAGGATGCCATGGAGAAGCAGATGAAGGCAGAGCGTGAGAGACGTGAGCAGATCCTCCGTGCTGAAGGTGAGAAGAAGTCAGCCATCCTCATCGCAGAAGGTAACAAGCAGTCAGTCATCCTTGAGGCCGAGGCTGAGAAGGCTTCTCAGATCCTCCGTGCTGAGGCTAAGAAGGAAGCAACTATCAAGGAAGCCGAAGGTCAGGCACAGGCTATCCTCGCTGTACAGCAGGCAAATGCAGATGGTATCAGAGCACTGAATGAGTCAATGCCTACAAATCAGGTCATCACTCTAAAGAGCCTGGAAGCATTTACAAAGGCTGCAGACGGCAAGGCTACCAAGATCATCATCCCATCAGAGATACAGGGAATCGCAGGTCTCACCTCTTCTATTGTAGAGGTTGCCAAGAGCACTGAAGCTGCTGCCATATCAAAGCAGTAAGCAAAGAGATTAATCACAAAAGGCATACATGACAGTACATTTCACTGTACCGTCCATGTATGCCTTTTCTTATAACTTCATATGTATATCATTCAGGATATTATAATAGTCTTTCATATATAGAAACATATATAGTATTATTGCTCCGGAACCGGAAGTCTTGCGGTCTCATGCTGCAGTTCATCCAGCACTGATCCAAATTCATATGTAACATTTATGATCTTATCCTGCCCCTTCGGGATACCGTACACAACATATTGATACACCACAGACATTGGGGTAAGGGCATCATCTGTATATTCACCATAGAAAATCTTTCTCTTTATTGGATCCGTATCACTGTCCGTATCTATAACCACAATGTCAAAGTTTCCTGTTCTCGCGCCGTGATTTAACAGTATATCGCTCACCAGATAATAGTCATAACTGTCATAATCAAATTCCACTTCACTCAGATAACTTATCTCATCAGTGGTAATTTTCGCCCCACCAGGAAGAGTATATTTCTTATCATTCTCAATTTTCTGTCCATACTCTCCATCGTATATTTTGTATAACTTTCCTTTAGGAGTGTCAAGCTTACTCACATCATACCAAACCGACGCATCAGCCTTTTCACCTACCACATACATAATATTTGTAGGAGTAGACTGACCTTTCGGTGAATCAGGATCATCATTCTGGCAGTATACTACCATATACCCATAATCACCTGACCTGACCATAAAGTACATATGTCCATGATCAGCATCCACTACTTCTGATATGTCATTGACATCTGCATATCCATCATATGACACCAAAATGTCTATGTCCTCCTGACTCATAGGTTCCAACATCATACAAGATTTTGATCTGAGATATACATCAAAATAATTCCTTCCGTCTGGCATACCCTCTGCATCTGAACTTCCATCGTCCGGAGCATCCATCTCATATTCCATGTCGTACACTACATATCCTTCGGGAACATCGGCATCTTCAAGCTCTATCGGCTCCACTGAATTGATCGTTAACCACGCCGTATTTCCAGCAGGATCCACATTCACCATCTTGTCTCCAAATGCATATCCTTTGACCGGGATACTATCAACATAATAATTCCCATCGCCACTGTATATTTCATCATCTGTATCCTCATATTCGTCTTCTGATCCTACATCAAACCCAAGACTTTTGTCATGATCTGACGTGAGCGCCGAATAAACGGTCCCCAAACTTATTATCAGGAAAAATACAATGATAATTATCATGCTGACTTTTTCTAGTCTCTTTTCATTATCGAGTACGTCTTTTTCTTTCTTCTTGAACCACTCGCTGTGCACGTTTCCATACTGTTTATTCTTGTCTTCAGTATATGATGTCTGATCCTGATTGTAATCTCCGGCATCTGACGAGGCTGCTCCGCTTTCAAACTGCCCATCTCTGTTTTTTTCCACATACCACGAACCGCATCTCGGACACATATATCCTGTCTTTTCGGGATCGAATTTTTTACCGCAGCTTTTGCATGTAACCTTCACTCATTCACCTCATCTGTCATTCTTGCTTACGTTGTTGTACTGAAAGAAGTCTATCCTGTGATCTTTGAAGTAATACTTTGCATCTCGCTCATTCACCTCTCGAAGCACCTTACACGGGTTTCCGACAGCCACTACATTTGATGGTATATCCGTTGCAACCATACTTCCAGCTCCTATGACGGTGTTATCACCTATAGTTACCCCCGGAAGTATCGTAACTCCTGCACCTATCCAGCAGTTCTTGCCTATTGTTATAGGTGCATTGTACTGATAGCCCTGTTTTCTGAGCTCAGGATTTATTGGATGTCCCGCTGTTGCCAGAGTTACATTTGGTCCAAACATGGTGTAGTCACCAACGTAAATATGTGTGTCATCCACCATTGTAAGGTTGAAATTCGCATATATATTGCTGCCCCAGTGAACAAATTTGCCGCCCCAGTTTGCATGGAGTGGTGGCTCTATATAGCAGTTGTCTCCTATCTCCTCAAACATCTCCTTGAGCATCTGCTGACGCTTGACCATCTCTGTTGGTCTGGTCATATTGAAGTCATATAATCTGTCCAGACACTTTATCTGCTCTCTGGCGATATCCTCATCGCCCGGAAGATAAAGCTCACATGTGTGCATCTTTTCCAGCTCTGATTTTCCCATTGTAAATACCTCCTGTATTTTATTTTTGTCTTCATAAACCCGCCATGTTGTAAATCCGTTTCTTTTTGACATCGTGGATTATCACATCATGATCACACTGGCTATATGAAAGCAACAGGCACCACCAAGCCGCACTAAAGCGCCCATGATGATGCCTGTTATATCGTCGTATATACATTATATTCAAATGTACATACATGGCGCACTCGGCACCATATATATCATTTAGTTGTACTTGTAGTAATTGATGAGGCAGCCATCTGTTATGATCTGTCTCTCATCGTCTGTGAGTTCTCCAAGTCTCAGCTCTATCTCAGCAAAATCCTTGTTCACAACATATGCCTTGATGACCTCTGTCTTGTTCTTCACCGCATCCTTGATTCCCGGGATGAATACATAGTCGTCATTGTCAAAGTCAAAATCCTTATCGATGACAAATGGAAGCATACCCCAGTTGATAAGGTTTGATCTGTATCTCTTTGTAGCGTATTCCTTTGCAATGTTTGCCCATCCACCGAGAACCTTCTGGCATGATGCAGCCTGCTCACGGGCTGAACCGTCACCCGGCTTAACAGCATAAATGGTACTTCCAACACCTGTGTTGCTTCCGCATACGTCCTCAAACTTCTCCTTGATGGCATGCATAACTTCCTTGACCTCTGGGAATGCCTTACCCATGCACTCACCTGCCTCACGAACCTTCTCTACAGCCTGGATAGCCTTCGCTCTTCCAACGTACTCAGGATCCTTTCTTGACAGAGTGAACTCTGCAAGTCCAAGAGGATTTGATCTGTATGATGAAGTCTCTCCTGATGGGATAAGCTCATCTGTTGTTGTTACAGGATCATGTATAACTGATGCCACCTTGAGGAGAAGGTTGTCTGTAAGAGGAACCATCTCAGGCCAGTCCTTGATGTTTGGACCAAACTTGATCTCAACCGAAGGATCAGCCTTTCCAACACCATTGTAAACTCTTCTGTCGTATATAGCCTTGTCGAAGAAATACTTTGGATGTGTGTACTCTATATCTGCAAGGTCTGTTGCTGATGTCAGATAGCCCTTGTTGGCTGCAGTTGCTGCGATAGAACGCGCATCCATAAGCGCAACAGATGAGATCTGACCATTCTGTATCTTTGAGCCCTCTCTGTTAGGGAAGTTTCTTGTTGAATGTCTGATGGAGAATGCATTGTTGGCAGGTGTATCACCGGCACCAAAGCAAGGTCCACAAAATGCTGTCTTAACGATAGAACCTGTCTCGATGAGATCAGTCAGAACACCGTTCTTTGCAAGCTGCATATATATAGGTGTACTTGCAGGATATACTGACAGTGTGAACTCGTCAGCGCCTATGCTCTTGCCTCTGAGGATATCAGCCGCATCGCAGATATTCTCATATCCACCACCGGCACATCCGGCGATGATTCCCTGCTCAACATACAGCTTGCCATCTCTTACCTTATCCTTGAGTGTAAAGTCGACCTTGCCGTCAAGGCTTACAAGTGCACGCTTCTCAACATCATCAAGGATATCCATGAGGTTTGCATTCAGCTCGTCGATGGTGTATGTGTTGCTTGGGTGGAATGGCATAGCTATCATTGGCTTAACTGTTGACAGATCTACATATACGACTCCGTCATAGTAAGCCACATCGCCAGGATTCATCTCCTTGTATGCCTCACTTCTTCCGTGAATGTCATACCAATCCTTTATCTTGTCATCTGTCTTCCATATTGATGACAGACATGTTGTCTCTGTTGTCATAACATCAATACCGATACGGAAATCTGCTGAGAGCTTGTCAACACCAGGACCAACGAACTCCATGACCTTATTCTTGACATATCCGCAGCCAAATGTTGCTCCGATGATGGCAAGTGCCACATCCTGAGGACCAACCCCCTTCTGTACCTCTCCGTCGAGATAGATTGCGATAACGCCCGGCTTTGCAACATCGTATGTCTTACACAGGAGCTGCTTTGCGAGCTCACCGCCGCCCTCTCCAATAGCCATAGTACCAAGAGCACCGTAACGTGTATGTGAGTCTGATCCAAGTATCATGGCGCCACACTCTGCCAGCATCTCTCTTGCAAACTGATGGATGACCGCCTGATGAGGTGGTACATACACGCCGCCATACTTCTTCGCACATGAGAGGCCAAACATATGGTCATCCTCATTGATGGTTCCACCTACGGCACACAGTGAGTTGTGACAGTTTGTAAGTACATATGGTATAGGGAACTCCTTAAGACCTGATGCTCTTGCTGTCTGGATGATTCCTACAAATGTTATATCATGTGAAGTCATCTTATCGAATTTGATCTTAAGATTCTCCATATTGTCAGATGTGTTATGCTTAGCCAATATTCCGTAAGCAAGTGTGTTCTTTGATGCCTCTTCCTTTGATGGAGCACTGCCAAGCTTTGATGCGAGAACCGCACCTGCCTCAGCATTATCCTCAACCAGCTCTGTACCATGTAACAGATAAGCACCGTTGTCAAATAATTTAATCATACTCTTCCTCCTGGTAATAGCTTTTTGTCATTTATGGAATTGCACACAGATGTATACAAAACCCCATGTTTCTCTACATCATACCATATTATTTTCAAATTTTAAATAGTATTATATTACAGCTTAACGCAAAAAATCTGCCATACATGCTCAGGCACATATGGCAGATCCTATGCATCAAATTGAATATACTGTACAGATACCCTTAACCGAAATACCTGTACCTGATACATCCTATCTGACACTATATAATCAATCTCCCCTCAGAGTTAATTATCCTCTGTTACATACACTATACTATTTGTATAATTTTTCCAATAGTTTTGGCAAAAATCGACACAAACGACGCGTATAACAACCTGAACGACATAAATTTTCGTGTACAACACACATATACTTTAATTATACCTATTGTAGAAATTCCCATTTGTATGATAGAATGTTCCTGATATGTTAATAATTTAAGAGTTTTGTTTATCTATCAATTTTTCACAGGAGTGTTTGATTATGAATTTTCTGATTGTTGAGGATGACAATATCCAGCTTACCGGCTTAAAACATATAATTGAAGAAGAGTACGCAGACGCTGTTGTCAACACTGCATCAACTTACAACGATGCCATAACAATAATAGATTCATTTGATATTGATATCTTTTTACTGGACATTGATCTCGGTGGAGGAAAGACCGGATTGGATGTATGTGGTTATCTCCGAAGAATTCCCAAATACAATGACACACCTGTCATCTTCATCACCGACATCACCGTTCCAAACCTTGATGTCATCAACAAGTATCATTGCCAGTATTATTTCTCAAAGCCTTATGACAGAATCGATGTCGTAGGAGGGATCAACTCGGTGCTCACACAGCCTGACGACCAGACATCAAGGATCCGCGTAAAGGATATCCAGGGAATACTTTTCCATATAAGCATGGATGAAATAATTTATGTATGTGCATCCGGCCACCACAAGCACATTTTCACATCCGACGGCGATTTTATCGTCACCAACCCGACCTTCGAGTCAATTTTGCAGGCTGCTGGTGATGTACCTCTGGTCAGATGCCACAAAAGCTATTACTTCAATCCCGACTACATACAGAGCTACGACAGATCCAATTCACTTATAACGCTGAAACTGGCTCAAGAATCCATACCGGTCGGGCGCAAATACAAAACTATTATAGAAACTTACCAGGAGAACAGATAATGGCTGCATATTTTGATTTTCTTTCCAAGATACTGTTTGATACCTTTGTATTTTTAGTATTCTTGATGGCGATATATAATGTAAAATTTTCCCAGATAGCAAAGAGACTTCCACCTTTGCTTCTGCTGACTTTACCAGTCTCTCTGATTGCCACAGTTACAGACTCCATGTTAATATTCACACTGATAACATACATATACTGCTTTGTATTCTACTCTCTGGTATTCCGATATCCGCCGATGAAGATCATAACGGGATACGCAATTACACTTATCATCATGACTATACTGAACCTCATCCAGATGGTTGTCATCATGCAGTTTACGGACAATCCATTCACCAACACTTCAACATATATAACCGAAGCCATGGCTTTCATCATAGCTATACTTTTATACAAATTCGGACATATGGATAAGCTGTACGATGCTCTTATAGTGAAAAATCAGGTATCCAGGAATATAATACTCGCAGTATTTGCCCTCATGGTATCTATGGTTTTATACCAGCGTATATCCCCTAAGGACTTCATGAATATATTTATGACTTTCCTGTTTATAGTCATACTTATCCTCATTTTATACTCGGGAATGTACAAGAACTATATGAGCCTCAGAGAATCCCGGAAGCAACTACAGTCATATGAACAGTATCTTCCTATTATAGAGGATCTGATAGATCAGGTGCGCATGAGACAGCATGACTACAACAATGAGCTTCAGGCCATCAGCATGCTGCCGATCAGTTACACTGATTATGATTCCCTCGCTGCTGCCCTTTCAAATGAGCTGGATACCTCCTGCAATGACCATGTCATCAAGAATTCGTATCTTCTGAGGATCAACATGAAACTGATCGCAGGTTTTCTGTTCAGCAAGATGAACCTTGCGCAGGAGCATAATATTAATCTGGATATAGATGTCAAAAATTCCACACTCACATCCAAGGCAGCGGAATTTGAGCTTCTGGATGTCATGAGCATTCTGGTGGACAATGCATTTGACGCAACTGAGGACGGAGGTATGATAAAAGTCATCATAGACTCTGACGGCAAGACTACCACCGTTGAAACCTTCAATGCCGGATCGCAGCTCACCGCGGAAATGCGCAAGAACTTCTTCGCAAAGGGCTACTCGACCAAGCCTCTGAAGGATGGAGCTTATTCCAGAGGTATCGGACTTTACAAGCTGAAACAGCTCACATCCAAGTACCATGGTGAAATACTGCTGGACAATCAGACGGTGGATGGACAGAACTGTATCCACTTTGTCGTCAGCATATAATAAATTTTATGATCCCAAATGCTTTTTTATAGTTTTCAGATAACTTATCCCATCGTTAAATCCAACATTTTTAGGTATTTCTGTTATCCGCGTTAAATTTTTTTGTTTTTCGACTTATTTCCTTAATTTTATTCTTTACTTATTATCTATAAATGGTATAATCAAAAGGATTATTTTTCCTAATAAACGGAACTTAATGAGAAATTTTTGACAGGAGATGTGAAAGTGAAAGATACTATCGAAATCAGATGGCACGGACGTGGTGGTCAGGGTGCCAAGACTGCTGCCCTGCTCCTCGCAGATGTGGCATTCAAAACAGGTAAATATGTTCAAGGATTCCCTGAGTATGGTCCAGAGAGAATGGGCGCACCTATCACTGCCTACAACAGGATCAGCAGTGAGCCTATCAGAGTACATTCCAACATTTACGAGCCACAGT
Organism: Coprococcus sp. RTP21428st1_C9_RTP21428_210409; assembly: GCF_040227395.1. NCBI lineage: Bacteria > Bacillati > Bacillota > Clostridia > Lachnospirales > Lachnospiraceae > Coprococcus > Coprococcus sp. RTP21428st1_C9_RTP21428_210409. Next base: position 13,622 of record NZ_JBEHVV010000006.1, on the reverse strand, counting down.
ATGTGGTTGTAGTTGACGAATCTCTAATCGAACCTGTACATGTGACTGCAGGTCTCGCCGAGGATGGCGCCATCATTATAAATACACCTAAGACTCCGGACGAGGTCCGTCCACTGCTCAAGGGTTACAAGGGCAGGGTATACACACTTGATGCCAAGGAGATCTCCATGAAGACTCTCGGCAAGAATTTTCCTAACTCTCCTATGCTTGCAGCCATCGTTGCTGTCAGCGGAATCATGGAGGAGGGACCTTTCCTCGAAGATATGAGACAGTCATATCAGCACAAATTTGCCAAGAAACCAGAGGTTATCGAGGGCAACATGGAAGCATTAAAGCTCGCCTTCAGGGAGGTAATGAAGTAATGAGAACAGATATAAGCAAGATACATGACAATAGCAAATGGACAGAGCTCACACCTGGAAACCACGTATACGGCGGTGGCACATCCAAGGCATTTAACACAGGTGAGTGGAGGACTTCAACCCCTGTCCTAGACGAGAGCAAATGCGTACACTGTCTTCTGTGCGCACCTGTCTGTCCGGATTCATGCATTCCGGTCGTATCAGGCAAGCGTCTCGCATTTGACCTGGAGCACTGCAAGGGCTGCGGTATATGCGCATACCAGTGCAAATTCGGAGCAATCACTATGAAGGAGGGCAAATAAATGGCTATAAGAGAACGTCTTTCAGGAAATGAGGCTGTGGCACATGCTATAAAGCAGATCAATCCGGATGTTATGCCTGCATTTCCTATAACACCTTCAACTGAGATACCTCAGTTCGTTTCAACATTTATCTCCAATGGAGAGATCGATACAGAATTTATACCGGTAGAGAGTGAGCACAGTGCCATGAGTGCAGCGATCGGCGCAGAGGCTGCCGGCTGCCGTACACTCACAGCCACATCATCATGTGGTATGGCTCTCATGTGGGAGGAGCTCTACGTGGCAGCGTCCAATCGTCTTCCACTTGCCCTCGCACTTGTAAACAGAGCACTCTCCGGCCCTATCAACATCAACTGTGACCACTCAGACAGTATGGGCGCACGTGATACAGGCTGGCTTCAGATATACGCAGAGAACAATCAGGAGGCATATGACAACTTTGTTCAGGCATACAGAATATCTGAGCACAAGGATGTCAGACTTCCTATCATGATATGTCAGGATGGTTTCATCACAAGCCATGCCGTTGAAAACATCACCCTCATCGAGGATGATCTCGTAAAGAAGTTTGTAGGTGAATACACCCCTGAGCAGTATCTGTTAAATCCTGAGATGCCTATGGCTGTCGGTCCTTACGCCACATCTCCTTACTATATGGAGACTAAGATGGCTCAGAACACTGCCATGAAGAATGCAAAGCAGGTTATTCTTGACGTTGCAAAGGAATTCGAGGAGATGACAGGCCGTCACTACGGATTCTTTGAGGAGTACAGACTTGACGACGCTGACTACGCCATCGTTATGATCGGTTCTGCTGCCGGAACAACAAAGGAAGCTATAGATGAGCTGAGAAACGAAGGCAAGAAGGTCGGACTCTTGAAGATCAGAGTGTTCAGACCATTCCCTGGTGAGGAGATTGCAAAGGCTCTCGCCCACACCAAGGCTGTGGCAATCCTTGACAGATCGGAAGGATTCAGAGCAGGCGGCGGGCCTCTCTCAGCAGAGGTCAAGGAGCACCTGTATGACATTCAGGCAACCACAAAGGCTGTCAGCTACATCTACGGTCTCGGCGGACGTGACTACACTGTGGACAGCGCCAAGGGCGTATTTGCACAGCTTGAAGACATGATAGAGAACGGTGCTGAGATTCCTCAGTATCAGTACATAGGACTTAGACAGTAGGAGGTAAGATGAAATGGCATATAATTTTAAAGAAATAATGAACAAGCCTGAGCGTCTTGCTCCAGGTCATAGAATGTGTGCAGGCTGCGGTGGTACGATCACTGTCAGAACTGTACTCCGCGCCCTTCACGAAGGCGACAAGGCGGTCATCGGTAACGCCACAGGATGTCTTGAGGTTTCAACCTTCATGTATCCTTACACAGCTTACGAGGACAGCTACATACACAACGCATTTGAGAACGCAGGCGCAACCCTCTCCGGTGTTGAGACAGCGTACAACGTTCTGAAGAAAAAAGGCAAGATAGATGACACATACAAATTCATCACATTTGGCGGTGATGGCGGAACTTATGACATCGGACTTCAGTCACTGTCAGGTGCCATGGAGCGTGGACATGACATGGTATATGTGTGCTATGACAACGGAGCATACATGAACACCGGTATCCAGCGTTCATCAGCTACTCCTATGTATGCTGACACCACAACCACACCAGTAGGCTCACAGTCAAATGGTAAGATGCAGAACAGAAAGGATCTCGCACAGGTCATGGCTGCCCACGACATCCCATATGTTGGACAGTCTACTCTTCTCGGCAACATGCGTGATCTCTATGAGAAGGCTGAGAAGGCCATATACACACCTGGCGCAGCTTTCCTCAACGTCATGTCACCATGTCCTAGAGGATGGAGATACCCTACAGAGAAGATCATGGACATCTGCAAGCTGGCAGTCGAGACATGTTACTGGCCTCTGTTCGAGGTTATTGAGGGCAAATGGATCCTCTCCTACTCTCCTAAGAAGAAGCTTCCTATCGAGGACTTCCTGAGAACGCAGGGCAGATTCAAGCACCTGTTCAAGCCTGAGAACGAGCACCTTCTCGTTCAGTATCAGCAGGAGGTTGACCGCCGTTGGGAGGATCTGCTGTATAGATGTTCTAAGAATTAGTTAACGAACGGACGAAAGAAAGCCCGCCCAGGGCATATAAACGATTACGTTTGTCTTCCTTCGTTTCAGCTTGCTTCTATCTGCATGCGGCTACGCACGCGATAAGGGCGTTGCGCGCTTCGCCTTAGCAAGAAGCGCTGAAACTCAGTCGACTGCACTACCAATCGTTATATATGCCCTGGGCGGGCTTTCTTTCTGTTTCCGTATATATTCTAATTATTAGAACGTCAAATCATATTTTTAATTTAATTCTGAACTGCTGATTGATACATATTACACCATATGTATTTAAATGTCAGTTAAATGGCACCTCGTAGAAATCATTGAGAGTATATTGCGCATCTTCGCCATCTTCATCTTCGGTTGTTGTTTTCCAGAACATTTTAACCTTGGAGAAAGCCCTTCTTTCCCTCAGAGTCAAGAAGAATATGATATTCCATGCTACTGCTACCATCCTCGAGCACATAGTTCTGAACCAGTTCATCATCTCTGAACACTAGCTGTCCATTTTCATCAAGAACATTCCTGGCATAAAAGCTGCTGAGATTGCTAACCTCTTTTCCATCCAAAGTGCAATACATCATCACATCCTTGACCTGCATATTAACAAACCGATATGACTTTCATATGTCCATTATAACAATTTACTACAAATATGTGCTATAGTGATATACATACATTACATGGAGGTAGAAAACCATTTGAATTGGACCGAAGGACTTATTAACGCAATTGATTATATTGAGACTCACCTTATTGACGGTGAAGTATTGGACCAAAATACAATAGCCAGGCAGGCTTACTCCTCTCCCGACAACTTCAGAAAAGTATTTCATCTAATCACGGGATATACTATAGGGGAATATATCAGAAACCGCCGGCTTTCCCTGGCTGGAGAAGAACTCATTTCATCCAACCGCACGGTGACTGATATTGCACTTGAATACGGATATGACACACCCGAAAGCTTCACGAAGGCTTTCACACGCTTTCATGGAAACTCTCCAACTTATGTTCGAAATAACAAGTCCGGTCTCCATAATTTCACCCGGATTGTATTAAGGGTCACAGCAGATGGGGGATCTATGCTCAACTACAGAATCGTTAAGATCAACAACATGTGTATTGCCGGTTATTCCAGGGTTTTCACAAGCCTCGATACCGCGAAAAATAATATTCTGATTTCAAAATTTACAAGAGAATGCTGCAGTCAAAGCTGGGATAAACTAATGGAAATTAAATCCACTGATGAAAAACCAAATAACTGCTTATTCGGTTACAGATCAAATGATTTTATAAATATTGATAAGTTCAATAATGAAATTTCATGCTTTAATTACACATTTGGACGAATGATCACAAAACAAGAAATTTCCGGATTAAATATATCCGATTATTCGATAACAAGCATTCCTGACGGCGAATGGATCTGTTTTGACTGTTCAGATACTACTCCTGCCGGGCAGCAGTCACTTTGGTATAAAATTTACACAGAATTTCTACCATTTTCTCATTATAACATAGCGCCTGACATAACCTTAGAGTGTAGCAATGTATCATTAAAAAAGGAACAAAATTACCTTCTCCTGCAAATCCGCCCCGACAAGGTTTAACCATTGCTGACAGGTCATAATGCAACTCCTGTGATATTGTTTTTATAGTATTTCTCACTTATGTGATAATTACTAAATACAATCAAAGGAGGCCTTTTATGAAAAAGGAATTAACAATTTTGACCACATTCAGCATAGCTATTATATTAGTTGTCACCGGGTGTCAGCACTCGTCAGCATCTAAGAATGACTCTACTGTCACCCAATCGGTCACCAGCTATTCTTCATCCGAAGATACGTCAATCGAAGAAGCAACAACAAGTGAAACCTCAGTCAAAGAAATCACAACTGAGGAGCTTACTAAAGAAGCGCCAACTCCAACAGGTTTACTTCCAGAGGAACGTGCCAGCATAACCATGGGAAAACTCTCTCCCGAGCACATGTATTATAACGAGGTGACAACTCTTGATCCCGCCTGTGCAGACTATATCAACGAATTATCCATTTATGATGCTGAGATAGATGACACTTTTGTTGTCCATATATCTCTTCCACCTGATTATAACGAAGCAAGCTCATATCCAATGGTTGTTATGACCGATGGAGTCTGGAGACTCAGTGATCACCCTGAACTCAGACCTCTTATGACATCTGGCCAGATACAGGACGTTATCCTTGTCAGCATAGGGTATCCAAACACTTACAATTATGATGTCATCAGAAAAAGAGATCTCCAGACTAACCCTGATTCATTCCTGCATTTTATTGTAGATAACCTGATTCCTTACCTGGAAGAAATATACTCTGTAAACCCTGAAAATATGACTCTCACAGGACATTCCCTGGGTGGATACTGGGCTTACTACGCTCTGTTTCATAATGACACTATAGGAAAGAATACATTTACAAATTATTATATTGGCAGTCCTTCCATGTGGGCAAATACTGACGGCAAATTTATGTCTACGTACGAAGAAGAATATTACAACAGAACACAGACTCTAAATGCTAATGTCTATGTAACCGTAGGTGCAGATGAGGATAAAAACTTCATATCTTCTATCGAGGATTTCTACAATGATTTACAAGAGAGAAATTATTCTGGCTTAAACCTAACCTACGAAAAAATAGAAGGCTATGACCATAACACAGTCTTTAAGCCTTCTATCAAAAATACTCTTCTTATGTTCTATAAAAAAGATTCCGAATAACTATCTGTAGAACCACCAGCATCCATATCTAGGCATGACTGCTCCAAGCTCGCGGAGTGTCTTGCCTGATATGAGATCGGTATATATGTCAGCCTGATCATCAGGCATAGTCCAGATGAGCTGATCCATGTTGCTGAAGTTGAAAAATGCCCTCAGCTCATGTCCTGCATATTCCCTCACTATTCCGAGGACGCTTGCACATCCTGTCTCTATGGTGTAGACATTTGCATTACATGAAAATACATCATGCGATGCTCTTATATCCTCCATGTGGCGCAGCGCGTCAAATATCTTCATGGCTACAGGATCTTTATTTTCAACCTTGTCCCATGGGAAGTTTCCTCTGTGCAGATATCTGCTGTCCGCACATTTGTCCGGATCATTCTTATAAGTATAATCGTTTGTCTGTCCTATCTCATCACCGCTGTACAGAACCGGGATTCCGCTCTGTGCCAGCAGGTATCCATGAAGCATGAGATCACAGGCAATGGCCTGTTCGATCTTGTCTGCATTTGCCTCGTACTGGCCGGCCTCAAGGCCTGACAGGGATGCTGTTGTTCCACACAGACGGGCATCTCCGAGTCTAGGATCATCGTTATAGAGCTCACCTCTGGAATCACTGTTGTATCCCTTTCCTGTGAAATAGTCATTCAGGAACTTCTTGTGTGCCACCTCATCTATGCCGAACTGTGCCAGCCAGTCATAGTCAAGTCCCCAGCCAATATCATCGTGGCATCTGAGGTAATTCAGGAACACATAATCCTTTGGAAGTGCACACACCTGATCCATCTGGCGCTTTAAGAGTCCCACATTCTTCGTGGCTATCGTATTCCACGTGGATGCCATGGTTGTCACGTTGTAGAGCATATGGCACTCTGGCTTGTCAACTGTTCCAAAGTATGGAACTACCTTGGAAGGCTCCATAACGACCTCTCCGAGAAGAAGGACTCCCGGACATACTATCTCACTGATTATCCTCATCATACGGACAAGAGTGTGAACCTGTGGAAGGTTACGGCAGTTTGTGCCTATCTGCTTCCATATATACGGAACAGCGTCGAGTCTGATGACATCTATACCTCGGTTTGCCATATAGAGCATGTTGCCGACCATGTCGTTGAACACCATAGGATTTGCATAGTTCAGATCCCACTGGTATGGGTAAAATGTAGTCATGACCACCTGATTGCAGTCATTTATCCATGTGAAGTTACCAGGCGCCGTAGTTGGGAATACCTCAGGCACAGTCTCCTCATATATGTTAGGAACGAACCAATCATCATAGAAGAAATATCTGGATCTTGCAACAGGATCTCCATTTCTCGCTGCCCTTGCCCACTCATGATCCTCACTTGTATGGTTCATTACGAAATCCAGACAGCAGCTTATACCCTGTCTGTGACACTCTGCAGTGAGGTCCTCCAGATCCTCCATGGTTCCAAGCTCAGGCTTTACCTTTCTGAAATCCGCAACAGCATATCCGCCGTCATCTCTGCCCTTAGGGCTTTCCAGCAGCGGCATAAAATGAAGATAATTCACACCACATGACTTCACATATGGAAGCTTTTCTTTTACACCCTTCAGCGTTCCCGCGAATGCATTTGTGTACATCATCATACCTAACAGATCATTCTGCTTATACCAGTCCGGATTCTTGACACGGCTTCTGTCCAGCTTCTTGAGATCAGCATTTCTCTCCTGATAATAACCATACAGAGAATCGCACAGCCAGTCAAATGCCTCCATATTGTTGTTATAGAGCTCGCAGTAGAGCCACTTGAGCTCGTCATATCTCTCATCAAATCTCTTTGTATATTCTGCAGTCTTTTTCACTGTCTTTGAACCTGCCATTTATCTTCTCCTTTTCTGACTATAGTCAATTAACTTATCATTCTCATTTTATTTACATAATCTGTATCATTACCGTACACAACCTGTTTTAATCTGTTGCCGTATTTTTATCTATTACTGTCTCTCGGCAATGAGCTTCTCAACCTCGGATCTCTCCGGCATAACCTTGAGTGCTCCCTTGCGTGTTGTGATGATCGATGCAGCAGCATTTGCGAATACAAGCATCTCTGTAAGCTTATCAGTGTCAAGATCTTCAAGTCCATTATCAAGTACATAATTCAGCACGCATGCACAGAAAGTGTCCCCGGCGCCTGTGGTCTCTATAGTATTCTCCTGGATAAACGGCTTTGCCTCAGCGACTACATCCCCGTAGTATGCACGGCTTCCATCTCTTCCCATGGAGAGAAGTATCAAAGGTATATTGTATGTGTCCTGAAGTATCTTTATACCCTCGTCAAAATCCTCTCTTCCTGTGAACCACTGTATCTCATTATCTGATATCTTGAGCACATCACACTGTCTCATACCCCAGTCGATCTGATCATGGGCCTCGTCCAGAGTCTTCCACAGAGGCTCCCTGAGATTCGGGTCAAATGTGACGATGCATCCAGCCTCCTTTGCAGCAGCCACAGCCTTCTGTGTTGCAGAACGTGACACCTCGTACGTCAGTGAGAGTGATCCGAAATGGAACAGCCTGGCATCCTTTATGATACTCTCATCCACCTCATCTGCGCTTAACATAATATCCGCCCCCGGATTCCTGTAAAATGAAAAGTCTCTGTCTCCGTCCTCGTATGTATGCACAAATGCAAGTGTTGTGTGTACATCCCTGTCAAACTTCAGATTGTCAGTGTTGATCCCGGCATCAGCCACAACACCGGCAAGCATTTTTCCAAGGAAATCATCCCCTACTTTTCCAACAAATGCAGTCTTCTTGCCAAGCTTCTGCAGCATAGCGAGAACATTGCATGGTGCTCCGCCTGGATTGGCCTCCATCATCATATTGCCCTGGCCGCTGAGCCCGTTCTGTGTAAAGTCTATGAGCAGTTCTCCAAGTGCCACAACATCAAATCTCTTCATGGTACATATCCCCCTTATAATCTAAAATAAATACGTGCCTGTTTATTTAACTGTTTATCAGCAACAACAAATGCATGAAACATGTTTCACCATATATGTGTATTCTACATTTTATCATCGCCAGCCGTCAAGATGATTTTTAAATATGTGTTGTTTTTATTATAGCAGACATACAATTTTAGCATATGGCGACATCTATAATATTCTTGTATTTATGTAACACGAGGCCTTGTAGATATTCATCTCAGTTCTACGCAATAGCATGCTCCAATTCGTTGCTCATAAAAAACATCCCCTGATCATCTGTAATCATAACCCGGGGATGTTCTCCTAATTCAACATGTATTCGCTTTAAATATATGGCTGTTTTGACATATACCGCATTGTATTTACAGTTTTGTCACATTTGCCGCCTGTGGACCCTTTTCACCGTCCACAACCTCATACTCTACTGTATCTCCCTCTTCAAGAACCTTGAAGCCCTCCATATTCAGTGCTGAGAAATGTACAAATACATCTGCTCCATCCTCATCACATATAAAGCCGTAGCCTTTCTTTGCATTAAACCATTTTACTTTTCCTGTCTTCATACTGCTTCCTCCTTAAAAACTACCCGGATTCTTACGATCAGGAAGATCGTCACCCGCCTGATGTACAAAAAAGGGGCACAGAACGATATCGTTCTGTGCCCCTTTGCACTTACACTGACATTATATGACCTGTTGTCTCATATTGCAAGTTTATTTTTTGCGTGCTTTTATATCTTTCTTGATGTCATCAGCAACAGCCACCACTGACTTTTCTATATCTGCTATATCATCCTTTACCTCTTCTGAGATCTCAGATGCCTCCTTTTTCAACTCAGCAGTCTTCTTCTCGGCTTCCTTTTTCAGCTCATCTGCCTTCTTCTCCGCCTCTTTCTTCAGCTCAGCCGCTTTCTTCTCGGCATCCTTCTTTATCTCCTCAGCCTTCTTCTGTGCCGCTGCAGCCTTTCTCTTTGCTGCGTCCACACGCTTCTTTGCAGCAGCCTTGGCCTCAGCTTCCTTCTTCTCAAGCTCAGGTGTCATATCCGTGTAATCGTACTCAAACACAACTGTTGAGAGTGGCGGAACCGTGATGTCTATACTGTAAGGAGTTCTGGCATTCTTCTTGTCCACTGCCTTGACCGGCTTGCCGTTGAGTCTGCCCTTTCCGCCAAACTGTACATCATCTGAGTTGAGTATCTCCTTGTATGTCGTGTAGCACGGAACCGGTATACTGTAATTATCTCTCTCAACCGGAGTGAAGTTACATACGAAAAGCAGCTGCTTCTTCGGAGTTGAGCCTCGTCTTACAAATGAAAGTATGCTCATGTCTGGGTGATCGCAATCTGTCCACTCAAATCCCATTGGATCTGTGTCATTCGCATACATCGCATCATTGGTATTGTAAAGCTTATTGAGCGCTTTGACATACCTCTCCATGCCCTGATTGAGCGGATTGTCTAAGACGAACCAGTCAAGGCTTCTCGCCTCACTCCACTCTCTAGGCTGTGCAAATTCCTGCCCCATAAAGAGCAGCTTCTTGCCCGGATGTCCATACATGAATCCGTACGCAGTTCTGAGATTTGCGAATTTGTCCTCCTCGCTGCCAGGCATCTTTTCTATCATTGAACGCTTGAGATGAACTACCTCGTCATGGGATATGACGAGAACATAGTTCTCAGCATACGCATACGAAAGACTGAAAGTCAGCATGTTCTGGTTGTTCTGTCTGAAATATGGATCCATCTGCATATACTCAAGGAAGTCATTCATCCATCCCATATTCCACTTGAACAGGAAACCAAGTCCGTCCATGGATGCCGGAGCAGTTACACCTGCCCACGCTGTTGACTCCTCTGCTATTAGATATGCCCCCGGATTTCTCTCCTCCATGATGCTGTTTATATTCTGCATAAGTGCTATTGCCTCAAGGTTCTCGTTTCCACCATGTTCATTTGGCAGCCACTGTCCATCCTGCTTGCCATAGTCGAGATACAACATGGATGCCACAGCATCCACGCGGAGTCCGTCTATATGGAACTTCTCGACCCAGAACAGAGCATTTGCCGTGAGGAAGTTTGCCACCTCATTGCGGCCATAGTCAAATATATATGTGCCCCAGTCAGGATGCTCTCCTCTTCTTGGATCCGGATGCTCATAGAGAGGCATCCCATCAAAACGTCCAAGTCCGTGCGCATCCCTAGGAAAGTGTGCTGGCACCCAGTCTAGGATAACACTGATTCCCTTGCTGTGCATATAATCAACGAAATACATAAAATCTACTGCATCACCATATCTGCTGGTCGGTGCATAATAATTGGTAACCTGGTAGCCCCATGAGCCGTCAAATGGATACTCTGATATACCCATGAGCTCTACGTGCGTATATCCCATCTCATTGAGATAGTCTGCCACCATAGGAGCGAGCTCCCTGTATGTGTAGAAGCCTGCATCGTCATCCTCAACCTTCTTGTGCCATGAGCCGAGATGCATCTCGTATATGGACATAGGCATGCGCATTCTGTCAGTACGGCTGATCTTGCTTCTATCCTTCATCCATGATGTATCCTTCCACTTATAGCTGCTTATGTCTGCAACCACTGAGGCATTTTCCGGTCTCATCTGACACTGGTTGCCATATGGATCAGCTTTGTACAGTATCTCACCATATCTGGTCATGATCTGATACTTGTACACAGCACCTGGCTCCACGCCCGGCAGGAACAGTTCGTATATTCCCTCATTTGCCGTGATCTGCATAGGATTTACATTACCATCCCAGAGATTGAAATCACCGACTACACTGACACGTCTTGCATGAGGAGCCCACACTGCAAAGTAGGTTCCACGTACACCGTCTATAGTCATAGGGTGTGCGCCAAGCTTCTCATATATATTGTAATGTCTACCCTCCGCAAAAAGGTATGTGTCAAAATTCGTGATAAGCGATTCAAATGAATATGGATCTGCACTGTTTATAATGGTGCCATCCTCATATGTGGTGACAACATTGTACTTGTTGCCATCGTACTCCTTCTTATCAAAATAAATGGCGAACAGTCCTTCATTTGTCATCTGTTCCATGGTGTGTATCTTCTTGCCTGTGCGCGATGTAACCTCTACCCTGATCGCCCCCGGCTTGTACACAACGATTATCTGACCTTCACCATAATCATGGATTCCCAGCAAATGCTTTGGCGCATTGATCTTGCTGGCAATGAGCTCATCATAGAGCACCCAGTTTATCCACTCCTCGATTCTTTTTCTCATAACTACCTCCCATTATGTAACCTTCTATCTGAATTTGTGTGGACGTGATTTCTTATAGCTTATAACCCTGACTATGATAGTAACCACAAGTCCAACAAATATCGTTCCAACATACACCCAAAGAACCTTCGTTCCCGTACCGGCCGGTATTATATCCGGCAGGACATCGTGTCCCGGAAAAAGCTCCGCATAGCTTTCTCCAAACACCATTCTTCTTATGCCATACATGATTCCGCTGCCGGATACCGCCATGGCTATAAAGCTGATTATTCCTATTATAACGCCTGCAGCGCCGCCCCATACAACACACTCATACAGTCTCCTTCTCCTTATGACTACAAAGCATGCCACCAGAAGCACAATGGATATGAACACACCATTGCTTGCCTTGGATTTGATGTCTGCAAGCTGTTCAAGCCTCATCACATTCTCAGTGGACAGATATACGTTGCCAAACCTGTACTCCTGCTCGCTGTCCCCATCCAGGGCATCCAGCACGATACTGTATTCCACCCACGCATCAAATTCTGATAATTCCTCAGTCTGTCCGTTATTCATGACTGAACTTATCGTGCCGCTATTACTCGGCTTGTAGCTCTTCTCCGCAACCCTGAAAACGCTGAACGAACACATTATCGCCGTGGAGATGATCAGCAAGACCAGCGAAAGTGCCATTATCACCTGAAAAAATCTATATTTAAACATCTGTATATTTCTCTGCTTTTCCTGTATTATAATATGTATGGATCATTAAGACCCACTGCATATATGATACCATTTACCCCTTTTTATGTAAAGGAAAGTAACACGTTGTTTTACTTCATTTTTCTTAGGAAACAACATGAAAATAATCCGCGAAAATGCGCAATTTTTTGTTTTTTAGTCTTGACAACGAATTGCGTTTCATCTATTATATGTGAGTATGTTTACATTGAATTGTCCGTGTCCGGTTTTAATGTAAAACCTTATTATATTTAATTAGATTTTATGGAGGTAAGAATTTTGGCTAATATCAAATCTGCAAAGAAGAGAATCAATGTTATCGAGAAGAAGACACTTAGAAACAAGATGATCAGGTCTAAGGTTAAGACAGTTATCAAGAAGGTTGAGGCTGCTATCGCTGCTGGTGATAAGGCTGCTGCTCAGCAGGCACTTGTTGTTGCTACATCAGAGATCAACAAGGCTGCTTCAAAGGGCATCTACCACAAGAACAACGCTGCTCGTAAGGTATCACGTCTTGCAGTTGCAGTTAACAAGATGGCTTAAGCATCTGGCTGATAACTACATAACTTTGACACAAGGATTTGGATATATTAAACGGCTGCATATATTTGAACCAATCATAGTTATATAAAAAATAACCACTGTTTTCACAGTGGTTATTTTTTTGCCTCAATATCTAATATCATCACCAGTCTCCTACTGCATCTCACACAGCTCCACGATCATGACCTCCATCGCCGCGTTATCCATAACCTGTCCGGTCTTGAGCTTGTAGTCCATGTCCTGACAGTTCTCCACTATGTCTTTAAGCTGTGCCATGCTGTAGCCCCTGCACTGAGCCTTGTAATTCTTCACTGCCCACACCGGGCATCCTGCGATCTTCGCCAGGCTGGCGTCCTGCGCGCCATCTGATAATGCCATCTTTACCAGAAGGAGCTTGTTGAACTGTCTCATGATACATGCGTTTATCATGATCGCCGATTCCTTATTCTCAAGAAGATCGTGATACATACTGCAAGCCTTCTCCTTCTGCTTTGCAATGATGAAGTCTATCATCTGATACACCTTGCTCTCCGCATCCTGACTGCACAGAAGATCCACATCATGCTCGCTGAC
>NZ_JBEHVV010000005.1:70743-72117 GCF_040227395.1 Coprococcus sp. RTP21428st1_C9_RTP21428_210409 | reverse complement strand
GGCAGAAGGTTGGAAGTACAGCTTTACAGGTCTTCCAAAGTACAGCAATGGTCAGGAGATAAAGTATACCATCACAGAGGACAGTGTGGAGGGATATACAGCAGCTCCAAATGGTTATGATATTACAAACACACATGTTCCAGAGACTACAGATGTCAATGTCACGAAGATCTGGGATGACGCTGGAAATCAGGACGGCAAGAGGGCAAAAGAAATCACTGTCAAATTATTTGCTGATGGCACAGAGGTTGCCGGTTCAGAGGTAACTCTTAAAGAGGACAACAACTGGACGTATACATGGAAAGATCTTGCAGTTTATAAGAACGGTACAGCTATAGGTTATACAGTAGATGAGACAGCTACAGTAACCGGATATACGAAGAAGGTCACGGGTGATGCCAAGACAGGATTTGTAATAACCAACAGCTACACACCAGAGACCATCAATATAGCTGGTACAAAGACATGGGATGATGCAAACAATCAGGATAGAAAGAGACCTGAGAGCATAACTGTAAATCTTCTTGCGGATGGTCAGTTATACAAGACAAAGACTGTTACAGCTGAGGAAGACTGGAAGTATAGTTTCAAAGATCTTCCAAAGTATAGCAGTGGCAACAAGATAGTTTATACCATTACAGAGGATGCGGTCGGTGATTATGCTACTGTAATAGACGGATATAACATTACAAACACATATACACCGGCAAAGACAAGTGTATCAGTCACAAAGAGCTGGGATGATGCAAACAATCAGGACAGAAAGAGACCTACGAGTGTAAAGGTTCAGCTGCTTGCGAACGGAATAGCAGTAGATGGCTCAGAGACTATATTAAGAGCAGATAACAACTGGACACATACATGGACAGATCTTGATGTGAACAAGGATGGAGCTGCGATAGCTTACACTGTAGAAGAAACAGATATTACTGAAGGATATACTCCAGTAATAACCGGAGATATGACAACAGGATACACAGTTACGAACAGCTACACACCAGAGACGACATCAGTAAAGGGCGTTAAGATCTGGGACGACGGTGAGAATCAGGATGGTATCAGACCTCCAAGTATCACAGTCAACCTGATTGCAAACGGAACAAAGATCAAGAGTCTTGAAGTCACAGCAGCAAATGACTGGAAGTTTAGTTTTACAGACCTTCCTAAATATGCAGATGGATCAGAGATAACATACGAAGTAACTGAGGATGCTGTTTCCGAATACACTACAGCTGTGACAGGAGACGCAGAAAACGGATATACATTTACCAATAGTCACACGCCTGAAACGATCAATATAGAAGGAACAAAGACCTGGAACGATGCAAACGATCAGGATGGCAAGAGACCAGGAAAGATTACGGTAAATCTTCT
>NZ_JBEHVV010000005.1:0-70591 GCF_040227395.1 Coprococcus sp. RTP21428st1_C9_RTP21428_210409 | reverse complement strand
CTATCAGACACTTGTCAACGGATATGATATCACGAACAGTTATACGCCAGGAAAGACAAGTGTATCAGTTACAAAGACCTGGGATGATGCTGATAACCAGGATGGCAAGAGAGCTAGAAATATAAAAGTAAGACTTCTTGCCGACGGAAACGTAGTTGCAGATTCTGAGGTGGATCTCAGTGATGCCAACAACTGGAGTCATACATGGAGTGATCTTGATATCAATAAGAGTGGATCACCTATTGAATATACTGTTGAAGAGATTACATCGGTTGAAGGATATGCAACAGTTATCACAGGATCTGCGAAGACCGGTTATATCATCAAGAACAGTTACACACCAGAGACAACTTCAATAAGTGGTAAGAAGATATGGAATGATGCAAATGATCAGGATGGTAAGAGACCAGGAAAGATCACAGTAAATCTTCTTGCAAACGGAGTGAAGGTGGCTGATAAGGAAGTTACAGCTGCGAACGGCTGGAAGTACAGCTTTACAGATCTTCCAAAGTACGCAGGTGGCAACGAGATCACATACGGTATCACAGAAAATGCTGTTGAGGATTATCAGACACTTGTAAATGGATATGATATCACGAACAGTTACACACCAGGAAAGACAAGTGTATCAGTTACAAAGGCTTGGGATGATGCCGACAATCAGGACGGCAAGAGAGAGAGTTCAGTAAAGGTTGAACTCCTTGCTGATGGAACTCCTGTTGTTGGATCAGAAACAACTCTCAGTGCTGACAACAACTGGACATATACATGGGCAGGACTTGATGTCAAGAAGAGTGGTGTGAATATCGTCTACAGTGTAAGAGAGATAACCGCAATTGATGGATATACAACCACAGTCACAGGCGATGCTGAGACAGGATTCACAATAAAGAACAGCTATACACCAGAGACGACATCAGTGAGCGGCAGCAAGACATGGGATGATGCGGACAATCAGGACGGCAAGAGACCTGGAAATATCAAGGTAAACCTTCTTGCAGATGGCAGTGTATATGCTACAAAGACGGTAACCGAGGCAGAAAACTGGGAGTATAGTTTTACAAATCTTCCAAAGTATAGAGATGGTGGAATTCAGATCAAGTATTCTGTATCTGAGGTTGATGTACCAGAATATACAGGTGTGGTTACAGGTTATAATATCACGAACAGTTACACACCGGGAAAGACAAGTGTATCAGTTACAAAGAAGTGGAGTGATAACGATAACCAGGACGGCAAGAGAACACCTAGCGTAATGGTTCGTCTTCTGGCTGATGGACAGGTTGTAGCTGGCTCTGGGGTAACACTCAGCGAGGCAAATAACTGGATACATACATGGAACGCTCTTGACGAGAAGAAAAATGGACAGACCATCGACTACACAGTTGAGGAGACTACAACTATAGATGGTTACACAACAGTCATAACAGGAAATGCAGCTGATGGATATGTGGTTGACAATCAGCACACACCTGAGACGATCAATGTATCAGGCACTAAGACGTGGGTTGATGACGATGATCACGATGGTCAGAGACCAGATTCGATAACAGTTAAGCTTCTTGCAGATGGTATTGGTATAAAGAGCCTCGTGGTTACAGCAGATACTGACTGGAATTACAGCTTTACGGATTTACCAAAGTACAGAGATAATGGAACCATGATCAAGTATTCTGTATCAGAGAATGCTGTTTCGGGATACAAGGCATCTGTTACTGGATATGACATAACAAACACATACAAGCCAAATGTTATAAAACTTACCAAGACCATAAATGGAGATATTACAGCAGATGATGCAGCGGCAAATGTAACGTTCAATGTTACAAACAATGCAGGCTACAGTAAGATCATAAAGCTTACAGACTCTGAGGTGGCAAAGCTTGGAAATGGCAAGTATGAGATAACTCTTGTAAATGTGCCGGATGGTACATATACAGTTGAGGAAACATCATATGCATATGATGGAGCAGCGGTAACAGTCAGCTATACTGTGGATGGAATAGACGGTGAAGGAACAGAGGCATCCGGAATAACACTTATTGGTGGAAATACAGCCGATGTAGAGTTCGTTGATACCTACAAGCTTGGCACTGTCAAGTTCACTAAGGCTGGACTTTATAAGGAGTCATGTGCTGAAGACCCTGATGATGTAAAAATGCTTGATGGTGTAGAGTTTGCGCTCTATGAGGGTACAGATACAGAGTGTGAGAATCCTGTAATGACAGCAACAAGTGTAAATGGTGTTGTGACATTCAAGGATCTTAAGATTGGTACGTATCTTGTAAAAGAGAGTAAGACTATCGGAGATTATATTATCGATAACACAGTCTACACAGCAGAGGTAACAGAGGCAAACATTGACACTTATGCAGTGTTAAATGGTGTTCAGGATAACACACTGATAAATGATCTTCCTAGAACAGATCTCAAGATAGAGAAGGTTGCAGAGGAGAACAATGGCATAAAGCTTCCAAATTCAGTATACGGACTCTACAAGGAGAACGAGAATGGTGAGGAAGAGTTTGTCGCTAAGGCTACAACAGACAGCAACGGAGTTCTCAAGTTTGACGGTATTTTGATCGGCACAGAGTATACGATCAGAGAGATACAGGCGCCGGATGGATACTATGTATCTGAACAGCCAATATCAATCAAGTTCAAGAAAGATGAGAACGGAAAGATTACAGTTGAATCATTTGACGGTGGTTTTAATACTGACACAGGTAAAGTCACAGCCAGAGTTGATGAGAATGGAAACATTACATGGCTTGAACCTTCAGTAAAATACAGCTTTGAGAAAGTAGATGAGGAGGGTGTTCCTGTAAAGGGCGCAACACTTCGACTCGAGGATGCTGATGGAAAACTCATTGATGAGTGGGTAACAGATGGCAGTGCGCATGAAGTCAACAATGTACTTGTAATTGGCAAGATCTATGCACTCATAGAGGTTAAGGCTCCTTCGGGCTATGACAAGGCTGATGATATACTGTTCACAGTTTCTGATGATAAGGTTGCAGCTGGCGAGGATATTGTTGTTACTATCACAATGGTTGATAAGAAGACAACAACGACCGAGACTACGGAAACCACAGAGACAACCGAGACAACACAGACAACTGAGACTACTGAAATAACAACAGAGGACAAGAACAAGCCGGATACTGGTGACAGAGCTCCTGTTGTACCAATAGCAGTTGTGCTCTTAATAAGTCTTGCCGGATGCGGTGTTATTGTGGCATCTAAAAAGAGAAAAGATAATCAGAGCAGCAAGTAATACAAAGCTGTGACATGTCCCCCGGGAATATCACCTTATATGGTGGTATTCTGGGGGATTTTTTTGTTCATAAAACAGCAGTTACATTCATATGCTATATATAGAAAATGACCGTAGATCTATTGTGTTTACAGTAATATAATTATGTAAATAAATAGCATGTCAGGAGGATGTATGGAGGAGTATCAGGTATATCAGGATATCAAGGCGAGAACAAACGGAGAAATATACATCGGCGTAGTTGGACCGGTGAGAACAGGAAAATCCACATTTATAAAAAGATTTATGAACCAGATGGTTATTCCTAACATTTCAGGGGAAAATGACAGGCAGCTTGCACAGGATGAACTGCCGCAGTCGGCATCAGGAAAGACCATAATGACGACTGAGCCGAAATTTATACCAAAGGAAGCTGTATCAATCAATGTTGCTGACAATCTGGATATGAAGGTAAAGATGATCGATTGCGTGGGATATGTCGTCAAGGATGCCGAGGGTCAGTTTGAGGATGGCAAGGAGAGAATGGTGAGAACGCCGTGGTTTGACTATGACATTCCGTTTTCCAAGGCGGCGGAGATAGGCACAAACAAGGTTATAAATAACCATTCAACTGTTGGGATTGTTGTGACCACGGATGGCAGCTTTGGTGAGCTTCCGAGGGAGAGCTATCTTGAAGCTGAGCAGAAGACTGTTGATGAGCTGAAGGCCATTGGGAAGCCATTTGTCATTCTTCTCAACACCGACAAACCATCCAGCAGTCAGACAGCCGCGCTCTCGGCAGAAATGAGCGATACATATGGTGCAAGTGTTATTCCGGTAAACGTGGAGCAGCTCAGAGAATCGGATATTACATATATTTTTACAGAACTTCTTATGAGCTTCCCTGTCACATCTATATATTTTGAGATACCGAAATGGCTTGAGGTTGTCGATGATGACAATGAGATCAAGAGCAGCGTTATATGTGATGCAGTCCAGATAATGGCGGCTGCAGACAGCCTGAGGGATATCGATCATATGGACTACCCTGAGAATGAATATGTCAAGAGATATAAGTGTTCCAGCATAAATATGGCGGATGGATGTGTGAATATAGACGTCGATATCTACGATAATTATTATTACGCAATGCTGTCAGATATGATGGGCGCAGATATAACAAACGAGTACGATTTTATCACTGAGCTCAAATCCATGGCAGATAATCGTAAGTATTGTGTGAGTGTCATGGGAGCGCTTGAGCAGGTGAACAATGGAGGTTATGGCCTCGTTATGCCGGATAAGTCGAATGTCCAGCTCGGAAGTCCTGAGGTTATAAAGACCGGAGGAAAATTTGGAGTGAAGATATCGGCAAGCGCGCCATCGGTACATATGATCAAGGCGAATATCACCACCGAGATCATGCCGCTTGTGGGAAGCAAGGAGCAGGCGGATGATCTTGTCACATACATATCTGACAACAGCGATGATGGAGATATGTGGGGAGTTAATATATTTGGCAAGACCATAGAACAACTCGTTGACGATGGACTTAACAACAAAGTCAGCAAGATAGGTGCGGAGAGTCAGCAGAAGCTTCAGAATACCATGGAGAAGATCGTAAATGACGGAAATGGCGGAATGGTGTGCATAATAATATAAGATTGCATATTTATGGCAGGCTATGTTAAAATGTCTAAGGTGTTCTGGTGGATGCCTTAGACATTTGATTGTCCGGGCATGGAACATTATGGTGGTTATCAATTCAGGATGGAGACGTACATATGTCTGCGATAGATGTAAAGCTTAATGTATTTGAGGGCCCACTGGATCTTCTTTTGCATTTGATAGAGAAAAACAAAGTCAATATATACGATATTCCGATCGTCACTATCACAGAGCAGTATCTGGAATATGTGAACAATATGGAGGAAGAAGATCTTGACGTCATGAGCGAATTTCTGGTCATGGCGGCGACTCTGATCAAGATCAAGTCCAAGATGCTCCTGCCGAAGGATGAGGAGGATCCTGAGGATGAAGAGGATCCTAGAGAAGAGCTCGTCAGACGACTGCTTGAGTACAAGATGTACAAGTATGCTGCCGGTGAACTGAAGGATCTGGAGATTGAGGGAAACAAGGCATTTTTCAAGAAGGCGACCATACCGGCTGAGGTGAAGAATGTCAAGCAGGAGGTCGATCCTTATGAGTTGATCTCCAAGGCTGATGTGGATCTCCAGAAGCTCAATGAGATATTCAAATCGGTTATGCGTAAGCAGGTCGACAAGGTAGATCCGATACGAAGCAAATTCAAAGAGATCGAGAGGGAGGAGATTTCCCTTGAGGAGAAGATGGCGGAGGTAAGAGAAGAAGTCAGAGGACTGGAGGGCATAAACTTCAGGACACTGCTTGAGATGCAGGCATCAAAGATGAATATCATAGTCACATTCCTTGCCATACTTGAGCTTATGAAGATAGGCGCAATAGCGATCAGACAGGAAGATATATTCGGAGAGATAATCATTGATTCTCTGGATACTATATAGAGATGAGGTAACGATGAATAACGAAGATTTACAGAATGAGGAAATAGATGAAGTAAATACCCCTTCAGAAGAGAATGAGGAGGCCAGGACGGACAAGGAGTACAGTGACGATTATCTCACATCCGCCATCGAGGCTATACTTTTCTCAGTGGGTGAGTCTGTATCGATCGACAGACTTGCCTCAGCTCTTGAGATGGACAAGAGGAAGCTTACAAAGCAGCTTGAGGGTATCATATATAATTACAACAACAACGACAGGGGTATCAGGATCATAGATCTTGACGGTTCGCTTCAGCTCTGTACGCGCAACGAATACTATGGAATTCTCGCCAAGGTTGTCAATACACCGAAGAAGCTTTCCCTCACGGATGTTGTTCTTGAGACTTTGTCTATAATTGCATACAAACAGCCGATAACAAGGCCCGAGATCGAGGCTATAAGAGGAGTTTCATGTGTACATGCCATAAACAAGCTCATAGAGTACAATCTCGTGCAGGAGGTTGGAAGACTTGATGCTCCTGGACGACCTATCATGTTTGGAACAACAGAGGAATTCCTCAGATGCTTTGGAGTGTCATCGACAAATGATCTTCCGATGATAAGCCCTGATAAGATAGAGGACTTCAAGAAAGAAGCGCTGGAGGAAGCAGATTTCACGCTCAGTGTAGATACGACATCCGAAGAATAACAGACATGTTCCTGTAATATAATATCATGACCAATATTATGAGGATATGACGGTATATGTATATGTTTTCTACAGGAAAAAGATCACGCATAAGGCGGTTTATGTTGCTTGTTGCAGCCTGGACTGCAGCAAGTCTGGTAATACAGTTTCTCGTTGGTAACAATATATTTATAAAAGCGTATGCTGAGGAAGACAATACAGCGGATGTACAGCTATTTGCCAGAAATGCGATTCTGCTGGATGGGGAGACTGGAGATATACTATATGACAAATGTAGTGATGAGCACAGACCCAACGCCAGCACGACCAAGATACTTACATGTATACTTGCAATCGAGTGCGGGAATCTGGCGGATGATGTGACAGCTTCATCCTATGCATCCAAGATGCCTGAGGTCAGACTTGGGGTTCGTGACGGCGAGAAGTACACACTTGAAGACATGTTGTACGCCATGATGCTCGAGAGCTACAACGACGCCGCTGTAGTCATAGCGGAACATATCGGTGGCAGTGTACAGCACTTTGCGGAGATGATGAACGCAAAGGCTGAGGAGATAGGCTGCCATTCTACATATTTTATCACGCCAAATGGTCTGGATGCCCAGGACGAAAATGGCGTCCATGGCACCTCTGCGGAGGATCTTGTCAGGATCATGAGGTATTGTATTCTTATTTCACCCCAAAAGGATGAATTTCTGAAGATTACCCGAACAAAATCATACACATTCACTGATAATACCGGAAATAGAACATTTGCATGCATTAATCACAATGCATTTCTCGATATGATGCCATGCGCATTGTCAGGAAAGACCGGCTTTACCTGCGATGCTGGATATTGCTATATAGGAGCTGCGGAGGTTGAGGGACATACATATATATGGGCTCTCCTTGGCTGCGGATGGCCGAATAATAAGACTTATAAATGGAAAGATTCCAGGGCACTTGTGGCATTTGCGCAGGAACACACCATATACACGGAGCTTAAGGCGCCTGCTTCGCCTGACATCAGGATAACATATTCATCGGGCTCGTCGGCAGATGGAAGCACAGCGACAAAATGCAGGCTGAACAGGACTGTGACAGCATCTGAAGGTAGTATACAGTATGTATACAAAGTCGCGGATACATTAAAGGCACCTGTGCATAAAGGCGCTGTGGCCGGTTCGCTTGAAGTGTACCTGGACGATGAACTTATAGATGTTGAGAATGTTATTGTGTCCGAGGAGATAGCAGATGTGACATTTAAGGATGAGATAATAAAAGTTTTATATCGTGCTGCAATGTAACATTTGCCTGGCACAGGCATATCCTAAATTATCAATAATATAAGGGCGGTGCACTGAGGTATGGATATGGATTGTGTATACTACGTGGTAGGCGGTGACAGGAGATGCTGCTATATGTCTCTCAGTCTGGCGGAGAAAGGCAGTAATGTGTTTCATTTCGATCCATATGATGCCGATCTGCTGAGACATTCGCCGGTCACCATTATTTCGGGGGCTTCAGGAGTGGGCTTTCGCAGACTGATAGAGGGCGAATGTGCGTCTCCATCTGTAGAAATGCTGAAAGCTATCATTCTTCCTGTGCCTGTTACGAGGGATGGTGAATTTGTCAACGGCAGAACCCTTCTCACCGTGAACAGCATTCTGGAATGCAGCAAGGAATTTGACATTGTGTTTGGAGGCGGGATAGGCAAATATATGTCTGATACAAACGAAAATAGTCCTTATGTATTTGATTTTCTTGCAGATGATGTTGTGGCCGAGAGAAATGCAGTTGCAACCGCGGAGGGGGCAGTCTGCGATGCGGAGGAGCTGTCTGATATTAATATAGACGGAAGCGTATGTCTGGTGACGGGATTTGGCAAATGTGCCAGGGTTCTTGCCGAAAGGCTTGCATCCTGGGGAGCAGATGTAATAGTTATGGCAAGACGTCCAAAGCAGAGGAGTGATGCGGCGCTCATAGGCTACAAGGTTATGTCATTTGAGGATATTCCGATATATAAGCATATACTGTCAGAAGTGGATTTTTGCTTCAATACAGTACCTGCGAGAGTTGTATGTGAAGATATCCTGTCTCTGCTCAGCAGACATGCGGTTGTAATAGATATAGCATCTATGCCGGGAGGGGTGGATTTTGATTATTGCAAGGAACATGATATTCCTTATAAACACAGCCTGGGAATCCCGGGTAAGCTGTCTCCAAAGACCTCGGGGATGATTCTTGCCGATGCAGTGATAGAGGCAGTGTCGGCTCACCGCTGAAATGGATTTGTATGAACTGACGCTTAATAAATAGGAGTGTATATAACATGGATTTATCAAAGTGCAATGTAGGTATGGCTATAACCGGTTCATTTTGTACCTTTGATAAGATTAAGATAGAAATAAAGAAAATGGTTGAGATGGGAATAAATGTGTATCCGATATTCTCGCCTCACTCCGCAGAGTACGACACAAGATTTGGAAAAGCTGACAAATTCGTAAATGACGTTGAGACGATAGCAGGGCGAAAGGGTATTTACACTATACAGGAGGCTGAGCCTATAGGTCCCAAGGCCTATCTTGATGCGCTGGTCATAGCACCTTGTACCGGAAACACCATCGCCAAGCTGACAAATGGAATAACAGACACATCGGTTCTCATGGCTGCGAAGGCACATCTGAGGAACAACAAGCCGCTCATCATATCGGTTTCGACAAATGATGCCATGGGCATGAACTTCAAGAACATCGGTCAGCTCATGAATATGAAAAATATTTATTTTGTTCCATTTGAACAGGATAACTGTGTGAAGAAACCCAATTCACTCATAAGCAGACTTGATCTCATCCCAGCCACCATAGAAGAGGCTCTTGAGGGAAGACAGATACAACCTGTGCTCATAAAATAGTTTTGTACACCCGATGGGGTATAATGTTATCAGTAATAATGATTATTATACCTTATCGGGTGTAATTTTGTTTCGTATCATATGTTTTATACCCGTTATGGTATAAAACTATTAAATCCAATTGAAATTATACCTTATCGGGTGTAATATGTAAGGAGAATAGCGTATAAGAAGAATCACGTATAAGAGGTAATAACGATGAATAAGATAGCTGAATTTATAAAGACTAACAGAAAAGAAGCGGGTCTTACACAGGAAGAATTCGCAATAAGATCAGGACTTGGGCTTAGATTTGTCCGCGAACTAGAACAGGGGAAAGAAACTGTGCGTATGGACAAGGTCAATGAAGCTCTTGCAATGTTCGGCATGGAGGCGGTTCCAGGGAGAAAGGATGATTGATGGTGGATAATACTTTTAGAACGGCTTATGTATATATAAGAAATGAATTTGCGGGAATTTTATGTGAGACCGACGAGGGATATACATTTTCTTACGATGAAGAATATCTTGATAGAGAAAATGCCAGTGCTGTATCACTTACCATGCCATTGTCGAAGGACATGTATCGATCCAAGACTTTATTTTCTTTTTTTGATGGACTCATCCCCGAGGGCTGGCTGCTTGATGTGGTCAGTAGAAATTGGAAAATAGATGTAAGGGACAGGTTTGGATTGCTGCTTGTTGCATGCCGCGATGCGATAGGCAATGTAAGTGTCAGGGAGGATCGCATATGAATTGTTTGTGCTGTGGAAAAACTTTGAAAAATGACGACGGAACAGGCTGGCATAAAGCTTGTGTGAAGAGATTTTTTATGACGACTAAGCTGCCAGACATAGATATAGATGATCAGAAACTAAAAGTTCTTGCAGAGGAAAGTATAAACAAGGGGTATACGGTTCCGGGTGTACAGAAGAAACTGTCGTTACACCTGCTTTCTGAACCAGGTAATCCAAGACTTACATTGGTAAACTACCCAACAGGATATATACTTAAACCTCAGGTTGATCAATTTAAAGCGATGCCTGAAGCGGAGCAGCTTGTGATGTCTATGGCTGATATGATAGGAATTTCAACGGTGCCGCATGCATTGATCAAAGGAAATGGGCAGATGGCATATATTACTAAAAGAGTGGATAGGATATTCGAGAAAACAACTGTTGAAATGCTTGCAATGGAAGATTTCTGTCAGTTGGACTATCGTCTTACACAGGACAAATATAAAGGTTCATACGAGCGATGTGCAAAGATCATAGAAAAATATTCAAGTCGTGTAGGTCTGGATATGGCAGAATTCTATATGAGAATTGTATTTTCTTTCGTGACTGGCAATTCCGATATGCATTTGAAGAATTTTTCGCTTATTGAAACAGAGGTGGGAAGCGGAGATTATGTTCTCTCACCAGCCTATGATCTGCTGCCGGTAAATGTTATCATGCCTGAGGATACAGAGCAATTGGCGATACCGATGAATGGGAAAAAGAGAAATGTGAGAAGAAAAGATTTCCTTATATTTGCTGATGTATGTGGTTTAAGTCGGATATCAGCGGAGAAGATGATAAGTTTGGTAGTTAAAAATAAGGATAAAATGAAAAAGATGTGTGACGAATCTTATATACCTGAAAAAATGAAATCAGACTTCGATCATTTGATTGAGGAAAGAATGCTGATTTTGGCAGATTGATAAAAATTTAATATAATACGAAATCCCAGTAGTTACTTACTATCGAAATGTGATTCGAAATGTGACTTCTGGGATTTTTGTTGACTGACATAAGATAGTCCTGTAAAATATTTATTGTGAGACAGGGAGTATCACAATATAACTTTGGAGTTAAAAGTAATATATGAGAGATCCGGAAAAACTGAAAGAGGAAATGGACGAGCGCAATAGAAAGATCCTTGACGTTGCATTTGAACTGTTCGTAGACAAGA
Source organism: Coprococcus sp. RTP21428st1_C9_RTP21428_210409 (assembly GCF_040227395.1). Taxonomy (NCBI): domain Bacteria; kingdom Bacillati; phylum Bacillota; class Clostridia; order Lachnospirales; family Lachnospiraceae; genus Coprococcus; species Coprococcus sp. RTP21428st1_C9_RTP21428_210409. The sequence continues at coordinate 59,276 of NZ_JBEHVV010000005.1, read as the reverse complement.
AGATAGAGGCGGTGAGTATGGGAGATATCGCAAGGGCTGCCGACGTGGGAAGGGCTACATTGTTCAGGTACTATCCAAGTAAGCTTGAGCTGGTCATAGCGGTATGTGCTGATCAGTGGAAGAGATATCTGGATGGCCTGGACGCGAGAAGACCTATATCGTCTGTACATGACATACCAGCCATAGACAGACTGAGATTTACCATGGACAGTTACATAGACATGTATCAGAACCACAAGGCGCTGCTGAAGTACAACGATAACTTCAACTACTATGTAACCCATGAGGGCAAGAACAATGATCAGCTTGTAGATTTTCACAGCTCACTGTATTCGGTGGATACCAGACTTCACATGATGTACGAGAAAGCGAGGGTGGACAAAACTATCCGGACAGACATACCGGAAGCAGAATTCATGCGTGTCACCGTCCACTCCATGATGACGGCCTGCGCTCATTATGCGGAGGGCTTCATATGGGGATCGGACGACAACAAGGATTACACGGACGAGCTTATAATGATCAAGGAGATGATACTTGATTACGCAACTAAAGGGATAAAATAACAGAGTTAAATAGAAGCGGAGGAATGATATGAGAAAGGGATTAATATTTAAGAAGGGAATTATAATTGCGCTTGCTGCAGCGGTGGTTACATCGCCTGCGCCGGTGATGGGTGTAAGCGGCTGGGGAGTGATGAATGCTAAGGCAGAGGAGACTACAACGGAAAAAATACCCGAATATTTATTGATGGGCTCAACACGACTTATTGATAATGGGGAATTTCAAGATGATGGAGTTTCTGGTAATGATGACACGATATATCAGGGAACCAATTGGTACTATGACATCACGAGGAATCAGCTTGTACTGGAAAATGCGTATATTTCTGGAAACATTACGATTCAGAACGGTGATCTTTCGATTATGTTATCCGGAACAAATACTATGAGATCAGATATGGTGATTCAAAGTATTTTAACAGAAAGCGGAATTGTGCCTACATTAGAAATAAATGGTAACAATCAGAATGAAAGTCTAAGTTGTGGAAAAATCAGTGCAGATGACTTAGGCTCAAATAATAATAATATAAAAATTATAGGAGCAACGCTGGAGACTTCCCAAATTGAATGTAGCGGCAGCTTAACGATTGAAAATAGCCATGTGGTAGCAAATGAGGAGGATCATTCAAACGTAATTAGTGGTGATAAAATTAATATAGTAGACAGTTATGTTGAAGCGAAAGCAACAACAGAACGATACGAAGGTGAGGTAATTAGATCAAATCAACAAATTAATGTATCAGGAAGCCAGATCGTGGTTAGCCGTGCTTTAGCCTGTCAAGAACCTGTATTAAGTGATTGTGACTTCAGCAACTCTGTCATCACAAAGCAATGGAACGACATTGAGACCGGTGATGATGTAACGAAAACATATGTATATGGTAAAGCCGCTTTAAAAGAAGATTTAACGATTGCAAGTGGAGAAAGCATAGAATTTGAGAGTAGTGCAAGCATCACCAATCTGGACAAGCTTATTGTTGAAGATGGAGCCACAATTCTGGTAGATGGAGCTGAACACAAACATAATACAAACGGTGATATTACATACATTTGGCAAGATGACAAAGAACATACAAAAGGAGTAGCATGCAAAGACTGTCCGATCGGATATGTGACTAAAGAGACGGAAGCACACAATTATAATTCGCAGGGATTTTGTACAGATTGCGACGCATATCAGCCGGCGGTGCTCACTACGGACAAGTATGATATTAATGAGGACGGGACAAAGGATGCGGTTTACGAGATCAGTAATGCAGGTCAGCTCTACTGGTTTGCCGGACTTGTAAATGGCACACTTTCAGGCGTAGCGCAGAATAAATCAGCCAATGCAGTCCTGACAGCGGATATTGTTGTGAATGCAAATGTTCTGAAGTCGGATGGAACCTTGAATGAGGGAACATTTAAGGAATGGACACCGATTGCAACTAGCGCAAGTCCATACACTGGTATATTTGATGGACAAAACCACACAATCAGTGGATTGTATTTCAATCAAGAGAATAGTTATGATGTAGGATTGTTCGGTCGTAACAATGGTAAGATTGCCAATGCAGGTATTTTGGATTCTTATTTCTATGGTACCAGCAAGGTAGGAGGCGTGTGTGGAAATAATTATACCGGAACTATCTCAAACTGTTATAATACCGGCAGCGTTAGTGGTATAGGAACAGCAGGAGGCGTGAGTGGATATAATTATACCGGAAGCATCACAAACTGTTATAATACCGGAAACGTCAGTGGTAGTAGCGGTTTTGTAGGAGGCGTGAGCGGATATAATAGTAAAGGAACTATCATAAACAGTTATAATGCCGGCAGCGTCAGTGGCTTAGAATATGTAGGAGGCGTGAGCGGAATTAATTATACCGGAAGCATCACAGACTGCTATAATATCGGTAGCGTCAGTGGTAGCGAAGGTAATGTGGGAGGTGTGAACGGATATAATGACGGAGGAACCATCACAAATAGTTATAATGCCGGTAGCGTCAGTGGTACAGAACGTTATGTAGGAGGCGTGAGCGGATATAATGACGGAGGAACCATCACAAACTGTTATAATACCGGTAGTAGTGTTAGTGGTAGTGGATATGTAGGAGGCGTGAACGGACGGAATCAAGGAACTATCACAAACTGTTATAATACCAGTAGTGTCAGTGGTAAAGAACGTTATGTAGGAGGTGTGATCGGACGTAATGAATCCAATGCAACCATCACAAACTGTTATTATGACAGCGCTATTTATACTGGAAATGCGATAGGCGCGAATGACGGAACCACTGAAAAGGTTGAAGGTAAAACGATAGAGCAATTCAAAACAGGTGAAGTTGCGTATCTCCTGCAGAACGGTCAGTCAGAAGAAATCTGGGGACAGACCATCGGAACAGACACCTATCCTGTATTACATGGTCCGAAGGTATATAAGAGCATAACTTATATGGGCTGTAACGATTCATCTGAAATTGCCTCGGTGTCATACAGCAATGAGAAAAAGGATGTATTTGGCAAACATAACTTCGAGGATGGCATATGCAGATACTGCGGTGAGAAACTTGCAGCGACAGTCACAAAAGGTGATGAGACTATATCCTGTGTTTCACTGCCAGAAGCAATAAGTTATGCCGAAAACATGCCGGACAGTGTTGTCACCGTTATGGAAGATACAAATACAGCTCTTGATATAAACAATCCCGATTCTGATTTTACTATAGACATAAATGGACATAAGACAGATGATATTGATGTAAAAAACGGAAAAATAACGATAATTGATTCTAAGACGGGAGGAGACGTAAAAGGTCATTTAGATATAAAAAAAGATTCAACAGTAACAATTGGTAATGTAAAAATTTCGGGAACGATACATGCTATGGGTCAATTGATACTAAATGGTGGAGATATAAACAAGATAATTCTAGCTGATGAAACAATAAAATTATACTTTAACAACAGTGATATAAAAATCAATGACGGAATATATTTGTATGGAATATACGGAGAAAAAATAATTATAAATGCAGAGCCTCATAATGTTATTCCGATTGTTCTGGATGGAATAGGTGTACAACAAGGTGCTGCATATGCTGTAGCAGGTGATGGCATTGCGTTAAAGTCAGATTGGTTCAACGCATCATCAGATGATTCTATAATTGATCTGTCAACAAGTATAGAAGATAATAAGCTTAGAATTGGAGCATTGCTGAACGATAAAGTATATGCAGAGTTAGATGAAAATAAAAACATCATCTACTCCGGAAGTGAGTTAAAACCATCTGTAAAGGTATATTATAATTGGGACAATATGTTTTCTGTACAGCTAAAAGAAGGCTCAGATTATAATGTAACGTATTCCGACAATATCAACGCTGGCACAGCGACTGCGATTGTAACAGGAATCGGTGCTTACTCAGGAACAAAGAACGTGACATTTACCATTGAGCCAAAGAAGATCAGCAGTCCAACATTTGACGGACTTAAGCCTGAGTACACATACACAGGACAGAAGGTAGAGCCTGAGTTTGCTCTTATGGACGGTGAGACAGTCATTCCTTCAAGCGAATATGAAGTATCTTACAGTGATAACACAGAAGTTGGAACAGCGACGATAACCATCACGGATGCCACGGGCGGAAATTACGATATAAACTGCAAGGCTGAATTCGATATAGTTAAAGCTGATCCGGTTATAAGTGAACTTCCGGTGGCAGATCCGATAAGTTACGATCCACACAAAACCTTAAATGAAGCAAGCATTTCGGGCGGAGCCGTAATCGGAGTTTCAGGAGAAAACATAACCGGAACATGGAGCTGGGCTGATGATTCTGTAGTACCATCGGTGGACGTTACAGACTATGATGTCATATTTACCCCAGATGACCAGAAACATTACAATTCAGTCAGGGGAACTATTCAGTTGAATGTATCAAAGGCCGATGTAGAAGTAGTTGAATTACCAGCGGCAAGCGGAATAACATACGGTGACAATCTTGCAAAAGCTGTTATATCTGGAGGAAGAGTGTCCTTTGAGGGTATTGATCAGGTTGAGATACCGGGAACATTTGCATGGAAGGATGATTCCATAAAGCCGTTTGTATCTGACAGTGACAAGACGCTGTATACCGTTGTATTTACGCCGGCTGACAGTGTGAATTACAACACAGCAGAAATTGAGATCACGGTAAATGTGAGCAAGGCTGCAATGCCGAATCTGCTGTTAAGTGTAGATAATACACATAAGACCGTTGGAAGTATTGCACTTCCGGGAGACTGGACATGGCTTGATGCTGATACATCGACTGCGATAAAGGCAGGCGGATTAGTGGAGGCAACCGCTGTATACGTTGGCGATGACAAGGAAAATTATGACAGCACAGAGCTGAAGATAACCATCTACAGAGCGGCATGTTCAGAAGGTGAGACTGTAAAGTATACACTAAAAGGAGAGAAGGCTCCGACCTGCACAAAGGCAGGAACTGGACATACAGAGTGTTCAATCTGCGGTGATGTCATGAGCACAGGTGTATATGTAAAGGAACTTGGACATAAGTGGAATTCTGGTAGGGTGACAAGGAAACCTACATACACGGCGACAGGTGTGAAGACATTCACATGTACCGTGTGCAAGACTGCGAAAACAGCAAGTATTGCCAAACTTGCAACAACAGATATAAGCAAGAAGACAAGCAAGATCACTGTTTCCGGAATAGAGAACAAGATCTACAACGGAAAGGTACATACCCAGAAGTCTCTTGTTGTCAAGGCTGGTGCAAAGACACTTAGACTGAACAAGGATTACACTGTAACCTACAGCAAGAACAAAGCGGTTGGCAAGGCAAGCGTGACCATATGTGGTAAGAATGCATATTCAGGAAAGATAACAAAGACATTTACCATAGTAAAGGCTGCCAAGGGAAAGACATATACAGTTGGGAAGTTCAGGTACAGAATAACCGGAGCAAAGGCAGACGGCACTGGCACAGTTGCAATTGCCGGAACAACGTACTCAAGGTCAGATAAAAGATTTGCATCACTGACCATCGCAGATACTGTCGTTGTAGGAGATGTAAGGTTTAAGATAACATCTGTAAGCGCAAATGCATTCAGCAGATACACTGCTCTTAAGAATGTCACTATCGGCAACAATGTGACAAGCATAGGGGCAAACGCATTTTTATCATGCAAAAACCTTAAGAAGATGACGATAAAGTCAGCTAAGCTTAAGAGTGTTGGAACGAAAGCCTTCAGTGGAACATACAGCAAGGTTACATTTGTTCTGCCAAAGAGTAAAGCAGCTTCATACAAGCAGCTTATAAAGAAGGGCAGTCCTTCTGCGAAAGCAATCTATAGATAACAAATATATAAATTGCCTGCAAAAACAAGACTTTCAGACCTCTTGTACATGCAGCGTATTCGCCATTTTCGATACGCCACATGTATACAGAAGGCTGGAAGTCTTTTTATATGTCAAGGACAATGGCATATTTTCTCAACCAGTGATCAATCTGGAGAAGATATGCCATCATCTGAGGTCCTGCCATGAGCTGACCGAACCAAGGTCTGCCGTAATCCTTTGGCGCATTTATGAAACTTTTCACATATTCTCTGTCGATGAGAGGCAGAAGAGGACTTTCCGGATCGTTTAGCACACAGAGAAGCCTCTTTGCAAGCTCCTGCTCATAATGAGGGTCATATGACTTTGGATAAGGGCTTTTCTTTCTGTACATGATCTCGTGCGGTACATAATCCTTCATGGCTTCCCTGAGAAGCTTTTTCTCACAGCCTTCGGAATATTTGTACTCCCATGGAACATTGAACACATAATCAAGTATTCGTGGATCTGCAAATGGAACTCTCGCCTCAAGTCCGCTTGCCATGCTTGTTCTGTCCATTCGGTCAAGCAATGTCTGCATGAACATCCTGATATTCAGATAAGATATCTGCCTGCGACGCTTTTCTGTGTCGGATTCCCCCGGGAGAAGATTGATCTCGGACAGGAGAGAATTGTATAGTGATGACACATATCCCGGTATATCAAGACTATCTCTGATGTCCGGCGACAGTACTGAGAGCCTTGGCGACAGATCCTTCATCCATGGAAATGTGTCTGAAGACAGCAGTTCATCCCTGTAGAACCATGGGTAGCCTCCGAATATCTCATCTGCACATTCTCCGGTCAATACTACTTTGTATTCCTTTGCCACAAGTGAGCAGAAGTAGAGAAGGGAAGAATCCACATCCGCCATAGTCGGCATATCCCTTGATTCCACGGAAGTATACAGATAGTCTGCAAGATCACTATAATTGCAAGTCAGATATGTGTGGTCTGAACCTATGTGGGCTACCATCATATCTACATATGGTCGATCCTGCTCTGGCTGGAATGCATTTGACTTGAAATATATGGAGTTGTCCTTGAAGTCAAATGAGAATGTGTGAAGCTGCTTTCCCTGCTCCTTAAGTTTTGCGGCGCATACGCTGCTGACGATTGATGAGTCGATGCCCCCCGAGAGAAATGTACATACAGGCACATCCGATACGATCTGTCTCTCTATACTGTCCTTGACAAGATAACGGACTTTTTCCACAGTGTCTTCATAGCTGTCAGTGTGAGGATTGCTGGTTATGCGGTAATATGTGAAGTCTGTCATTCCGTAGGGTGAGAATTTCATGAAATGTCCCGGCTTTACTTCGTCTATATTCTGAAATACTCCACAGCCTGGAGTCTTGGACGGCCCGATTCCGAACACCTCACATAGTCCCCGTGCATCAATGACAGGCCTTATACCTGGATAGTAGAGCAGGCCTTTGATCTCTGAGGCGAAGACAAGTGTTCCGTCATCAGTTACTGAGTAGTACAGCGGCTTCACACCGAAGTGATCCCTGTACAGATATATGGTCTGGATATGTTCGTCATATATCGCAAATGCAAATATTCCGTTCAGCCTGTGAACAAAATCGGGACCGAAGTGAAGAAAACAGTTGAGAATAACCTCTGTGTCCGAAGTTGTATCAAATGTATATCCAAGGGCGAGCAGCTCCGATTTCAGTTCCTTTGTGTTGTAGATCTCGCCGTTGTACACTATGTATATAGTATTTTCGCCGATGACCTTTTTCATAGGCTGTTCGCCTCTTGCTACGTCACGTATGGAAAGTCTTGTGTGTGCCATTCCACAGTGCGATGACAGCACTGTATTTTGTGCATCCGGACCTCTGTGAGCAAGTGCCTTATTCATGTCGTTCAATATGTATGAGTATCGTTCATGTTCGGTATTGAAATCCCTGTTGGAATTATAGAATCCTGCGATGGAACACATATATTTACCTCTTTTTGTGGTATCTATATATTATATTGGGGAGTTGATTTTATAGAACTTTTATATAATACTATAAGTTTGATGCAAGATATGTTAAGTATTGATATAATGTATCATATTTGTTTTTTGTGAGTATGAACACAAAATCGGCAATAAACATCATGACATTTGAACCTACAAAATATTGATAAAAGAAAGAGAAATACTGCAATGAAAAACACTTTAATAAAGACTAACAAAAAATACCTTCCGGGACTGTTAAATATCGCGGTTCCGATCATGCTGAGCAATCTGATATCACAGCTTCAGATGCTTATAGACAGAATATTTTTAGGACACGTAAACAGCATGTACATGAGCGCACTTGGCAATGTGACTTCACCGATGTGGACCACCATGTCGTTCTGTTTCTCCATCGTGACAGGAGCGTCTATACTGATAAGTCAGAGCGTTGGTGCAGGAGATACCGAACACATAGAGGAATACTCCGGTGCCATGGTGAAATACAATAATATCATACCGATACTGTTATTTTTCTTCTGGACATTCTGCGCTGAATTTGTATTCAGACTCATGGGTGTGTCAGACGGCCTGATGCCGATGTGTCTTGATTATTCCAGGTATTATGCGCCCGTATTTTTGATAACAGGACTGGGCGGTGCATTCAGCGTTATACTCCAGACATCAAACTATACCAAACCACTTGTCGTATATGGAATATTAAGATCTGGTGTGAATATACTCCTTGACTGGGTTATGATATTTGGAAGATTTGGGTTCCCAGCCATGGGGATAAAGGGGGCAGCCATAGCGACGACAATAGCGGAGTACTCTGGACTTATATTTGCAGTGATATTCGTGGTATCAAGCAAGAAACTTAACACTAAACCATCTATGAAATGGGTAGTAAAGGCACATATAAAGCCGTATCTTTTGTCGGCAAAGCTGGGAGTGAACACAGCTCTTGAGGATTTTGCATGGAATCTTGGTAATCTGCTGCTTATAAGGATTCTCAACGCCATAAATGAGATGGCTGCCGGAATTTATTCCATCATATTCAGTGTCGAGGTCCTGGCGGTTGTCATCATTGGAGCGATAGGAAACGGTACAATGACGCTAACCGGTGAGGCAAAAGGAAACAATGATCTGAGTAAATACAAGGGTGTATGTGTCTGTGCGTATGGCTTGTGTATAGTAGTTGGAATCATCACACTCGGTGTCTGTCTTGCGTTTCCACAGCAGATCATATCACTTTTCACCAACGACAAGAGTATAATTGCATCGTGTGGGATATATCTGATCTTTATCAGTATCAATCTGTTTGCCAAATCAGCAAATATAGTGGTTGGCAATGCGATCAGGGGCAGTGGCAATACGATATGGATGCTCATAACACAGCTGTTTGGTACGGTGTGGGTGGTTTCTGTGGCGCTTTTGTTTGTGTTTGTCCTTAAGCTTGGAATAGCAGGTGTCTTTCTTGCAGTCATAGTGGACGAGATCGTTAGATCTTTTATCAATCTCGGCAAATATCTGAGGATAGTGAAAAACTGGGAAAGCACAGACTGAGGTAAAAAGGCTGAATTAGCTAAACAGTGGGTGCGACATTCAGTGGCATATATAATTTAGAATAGACGTATCAGAAAAAGAAAGTCTTATATGAAAGGGGATATATGATTTGATTTTAGAAACTAATAGGTTAATATTACGTCACTGGCAGGAGAGTGACGCAGATATATTATTTGAATATGCAAGTGACCCTGATGTGGGACCTATAGCTGGCTGGCCAGTGCATGAGAGCAGGGAGTACAGCCTTGATGTGATACGGAATGTATTTAATGGGCCGGAGTGTTATGCTGTGTGTCTGAAGGACAGCGGCCTGGTTGTCGGTGCCATCGAATTACTGTTAAATGGAAGGACAGATATGACAGACCGCGATGACGAATGTGAACTCGGATACTGGATAGGAAAGCCTCACTGGGGCAACGAATACGCACCGGAGGCGGCCAGGAGACTCATAGAACATGGATTTCTTGATCTGGGCATGAGAACAATATGGTGCGGTTACTACGATGGCAATTCCAAGTCCTGCATAGTACAGGAAAAGCTTGGATTTGTGTTTCATCATACCTGTGATGAAGTGGATGTGCCTCTTTTGAATGAAATCCGGATAGGACATACGAATATTATGACGAGAAAACATTGGCTGTGTGGAAAGATGAAGAATTCACTGTATGATCAGCTGGCCAGGGATTACTGCTGTGATGCGGCTGATATATATTCCAGTGACAATATATTTTCTGAATACAGACAGATAGAAGGACAAAGACGGTTCAAAGGACAGGAAAAGTGCCCACTCAAAATAGCTGTGGTAAATGGCAAGCTGCTATTTACCGGTAGGAGAGAGATTGTAGAAGAATGCAGAAAACGCTATGAGAATGCATCTGGCAAATGGTTCATGGATATAGAGAAATTTCGTGAGCTTGACAGTATTCTTTCCAGATGCGGATGCAAATTGAAATCTGCCCACCCATTTTACCTTCCGACGAAACTGAGCGAACAGGCAGCGAGAAAAGATAATACAGATAAAACCGTTGATTCGATGATAAAAGAAGATTTTAACCTTGTCAGATATACGGGGGATGAGATCCTGCAATTCAAAGGAGATGACAGATGGGATGAAGCTTTCTGTTTTGATGATAACACTCCTGATGTGCTAGCTGTGGCTGCTGTATCAGATGGTGAGATCATTGGTATGGCTGGCGCAAGCGCTGACAGTGACGACTTCTGGCAGATTGGTATAAATGTTGTTCAAGATGCTGAGGGAAGGCATGTGGGTACATCGCTTGTATCTGAACTGACCAAGGATATACTCAGGTGTGGCAAAATACCATATTATGGCACAGGAATGTCACATATAGCCTCCCAGAGAGTTGCCGCTGCGGCAGGTTATGATGTGTTCTGGTTTGAACTGCTGGCGGGCAAGTAAAAGAATCGTTGACACATCTTCATGTTAATGATAAAATAATCACATCTAAGGGTCGTAAAACGACCGGGAAATAGTCAAATGCTATGACGAGGAGGAGTACATGCATCCCCCCGATCAACAGAGAGAAGACGGTGGTGAGAGTCTTCATCAGGAATGTGTGGAAGGTAGCCTTCGAGCAGTGGATTGAAAGATTGCAGCATACATATTTGTCGGCTGTTGTCGAGTAGGTTTCAACGGTTTTCCCCGTTACAGGAATAAGATATTAATAATGATTACAGTGATAATTTATTATAGTATCTGATAAGTGCAGACATTTGTCTGAATTTAGGTGGTACCACGGATATGAACATATTCGCCCTAAGCGTAAAACAGTTGCGCTTAGGGCTTTTTCTATGCATGGGGTGCATATATACATCCCGAGGCGTAAGTTTAGATTATCATGAACTTTACAGGAGGTATAAGATATGGAGATCAATGGAGCAAAGATGTTTGTAAAAGCGTTGCAGGAAGAGGGGGTAGACACTCTGTTCGCATACCCTGGTGGAACGGCGATAGACCTGTTTGATGCGTTGTATGATGCAGAAGGTATCGATATGATACTTCCAAGACACGAGCAGGCGCTTGTCCACGCAGCAGATGGATATGCACGTTCAACAGGAAGAGTTGGAGTGTGTCTGGTAACAAGTGGTCCGGGTGCGACAAACCTCGTAACGGGAATTGCCACAGCCAACTACGACAGCGTGCCACTGGTATGTTTTACAGGACAGGTTCCAATGAATCTTATTGGAAATGATGCTTTTCAGGAGGTTGATATAGTTGGAATCACAAGAAGCATATGTAAGTATGCAGTCACAGTAAGAAAGAGAGAAGATCTTGCAAGGATCATTAAAAATGCTTTTTACATAGCAAGAACCGGAAAGCCAGGTCCTGTAGTTGTTGATATTCCTAAGGATATACAGCTTGCCATGGGAAGTGACGAGTATCCTACAGAAGTAAATATCAGAGGTTACAAGCCTTCAGAGGGTGTACATGTTGGACAGATCAAGCGAGCCCTTGCGGAGCTTAAGAATGCAAAAAAGCCTGTGTTCCTCTGCGGCGGCGGAGTCAATATCGCACATGCGAGAAAAGAAATGCAGGAGCTTGCAGAGAAGACCGGTATACCTGTAGTTACTACAATTATGGGTAAGGGTGCTATTCCTACTGACCATCCACTCTATGTCGGTAACATCGGTATGCATGGTAACATGGCATCCAACAAGGCTATCATGGAGAGCGATGTACTTTTCTCCATCGGATGTAGATTTAACGACCGAATAACAGGTACTATAGATACATTTGCCAAGAATGCCAAGATCATACATGTTGATATAGATGCAGCGTCCATATCAAGAAATATAAAGGTAGATATACCTATCGTTGCTGATGCCAAGGTTGCCATATCCAAGATGCTTGAATATGCAGAACCTCTTGATATCAAAGGCTGGGTGGATGACATTATGAATGTCAAGGCTGAGTATCCTATCAACATGAACAGATATGATGGTGTGACCCCTGAGGCTATCATCAGAACCATAAACGATATGTACAGCAATCTCATCGTTACAACTGATGTTGGACAGAATCAGCTCTGGACAACGCAGTACATTGATATAGACGAGAACAAACAGCTCTTAACTTCTGGAGGTCTTGGAACCATGGGTTATGGATTTCCTGCTGCCATAGGCGCAAAGCTTGGCAACATGGATAAAGATGTTATCTGTATATCCGGAGACGGCGGAGTCCAGATGAACATTCAGGAGATGGCTACAGCTGTTGCGCTTGAGCTTCCTGTTACCCTCTGTATACTGAACAACGGCTATCTCGGCAATGTACGCCAGTGGCAGGAGCTGTTCTTCAATAAGAGATACAGCAGTACATGTCTCAGATACAGAAGAAGATGCAACAGAGACTGTCAGAATCCGGATAAATGCTGTCCAAAGTATTCTCCTGACTTTGTAAAACTGGCAGAGAGCTATGATGCAAAGGGCATCAGAGTTACAAAGCCTGAGGAAATCAGGCCGGCATTTGAGGCTGCCAGGGCAAATACAAACGGACCTACAGTTATAGAATTCTTCATCGATCCTACGGCCAACGTATTTCCTATGGTTCCGGGTGGAAAGTCACTGAATGACATGATACTTGACTGCTGATATTGATAAATTGATTTTATATTGGTAATAGAATGTACATATATAGATTTGTATATTATCCAGATGAAAGGAGTATATAGAATGAGCGTAAAGAAGAGATGGATATGCCTGTTCGTAGAGAATGAGGTAGGTGTACTTGCAAGAATTTCAGGTTTGTTTTCAAGCAAATCATACAATATAGATACTATAACCGTTGGAGTAACCGAGGATGAGACAATATCCAGAATGACCATCGGTTTCACCAGTGATGACAGGACATTTGAGCAGGTGAAAAAGCAGCTCAATAGAAGTGTTGAGGTTATCAAGGTCGTCGACTACACAGATATTGCAATCCACAACAACGAGATCTTATATGTCAAGGTCAATAGCTGCTCAAATGAAGATAAGGACGAGGTGTTCCGAATTGCAAATGCATTTGGCTATAAGATAACAGATTATAATAAGAAATCTGTGCTTGTAGAGTGTGTCCAGACGGATGCAAAGAACGACAATGCCATAAAGCTGTTCAAGGAGAGCTTCCCTAACAGGATAGAAGTTGTAAGAGGCGGCAGTGTTGCAGTTGAAGCGATAAGCATGTCGGACAGATAGTATGACCAGAAAATAACTGTCAAAATGATATTGCTGGTAAAATAGTCTGTAAAAAGACTATGAAAGGATCCGTAAAATGAAATTTGTTATACAGCGTGTCAATCACGCATCAGTCGAGGTAGATGGAAATATGATAGGCAGCATCCAGAAAGGTTTTCTGGTGTTTGTCGGAGTATACGATTCGGATACCAGAGAGATCGCTGACAAGATGATAAACAAACTTGTGAAGATGAGGATATTTGCCGACGAAAATGGCAAGACAAATCTTGACATAAACAGTGTAAACGGCCAACTCCTGATCGTTTCACAGTTTACCTTGTGCGCAGACTGCCGGAAGGGCAACAGACCATCATTTACTGGTGCAGGAGCGCCTGATATGGCCAATGAGATGTATGAGTATATAATTGAAAGATGCCGTGAGTTTGTTCCTGTGGTGGAACATGGAGAATTTGGTGCAGATATGAAAGTGGATCTGTCCAATGATGGGCCATTTACCATATTACTTGACAGTAATGAATTGTAATATATCCATGATTTGCCGAAAAAATTGTAATATATTGGGAAAATTTTATAAAATCCAACAATATTGTTGAAAAAATGAATATTTGTTAATATAATTACAAGTGGAGTTTCTATATGCAAAGGATAATATTATAGAGAGAACTAATACTGAAAAGGAGAACTATACAATGACAAAGGATCAGATTGAATCTAAAACCTTTAAAAAAGGACTTTTTGGATATAATAAGGATGAGGTTAACAGCTTCCTGCGCTCAGTTGCAGAAGATTATGCAGAACTTGAGACAAAGTATGCAGCTCTTGAGTCAGAGAACGAAGTGTCAAAGAAGAACCTTATGGAGAACAGCGTAAAGATTTATGAGCTTGAGAAGCAGCTCGAGCAGGCTGCTCCTGGTTCCAAGAAGGAAGCCAACGCAGCAAATGCTGAGGCTAACAAGATAATAAACGATGCTAAGAAGAAGGCTAACGAGGTTATCGCAAATGCAAAGGCTGAGCTTGCCAAGCTCAAGGAAGAGATGGAGACACTCAAGAGCGGATCAAGTGCAAAGGTTGCTGAGGCTGCAAATAAGGTTGAAGCTGCAGTTGAGGCGGATCCTATAACAAAGCTTAAGATGAAGTCGCAGGGCGGAGATGCACCTCAGAAGCTTAAGATGACACCAAAGGCTGCTCCAGAGGCAGAGCCAAAGCCGGCAGCATTCACAGGTAAGAGTGCTCAGGCTGCTCAGGAGGAAGAAGAGGAAGAACTTATTGTTGGTGAAGTAGAAGAAGGAGTAAAGCGTAATCAGGTACTTATCGGAGATGGCGATGAGGATGCAGACTTCGAGTTCTTATAAAGATTGGGTGTTTATATGACGTATAAAGAATGCGTGGAGTGTATCGACGGCGTTCTCAGTTCTTTGGAATTGGCGGATATTGATGATTGTTGTCTTCAGTTCAATGTTATCGGCAATGATAGTGGGGTGTTCTACATAGATATAAGGGATCATGTTGCCAGATTAACAGAGAATTCGGACAGGGAGTATAAGGTTAAATATGTATTTACAGTTCCAGTTCTTTCAAGACTTTTGAGAAGAGTTGTCGATCCGATGTATGCGTATACTACAAGTAAATATAAGATGATGGGAGATGTGTCTTTGGGAAGATGCATACTCGTCAAACTCTGCGAGGCTTCGGCCTGACAGATAAATAAAGAAAACCGGTGGTATCATGATAGATCCGCCGGTTTTCTTTTGTTGTATAAGCACAGCATGTGTAATTGTATAAGCGCGCAGGCTTAAAATGTATTTTTTACAGAAGATCAGCAACTTCTTTGAGAAGTCTCTCTGTCTTATCCCATCCAAGACAAGGATCTGTGATAGACTTACCATAGCATCCACCATCTACTGGCTGGTTGCCGTCTTCGATATAACTCTCAACCATAACACCCTTTACAAGATTCTTGATCTCAGAATCGTAATTCCTGCTGTGGATTATCTCTTTGACAATTCTTGGCTGTTCAATAAATTTCTTGCCAGAATTATTGTGGTTGGCATCAACTATACATGCATGATTTACGAGGTTGAACTTCTTGTATGTGTCAGCAAGGAGCCTGAGATCCTCATAGTGATAATTGGATATAGACTGTCCATGCTTATTCAGTGCACCTCTCAATATACAATGTGTCAAAGGATTTCCGTCTGTATGTGCCTCCCATCCAGAATAAAGGAATGTGTGGTGATGCTGTCCTGCTATACAGGAATTCATCATAACGTTGTAGTCACCACTTGTAGGATTCTTCATACCTACAGGAACATCCATTCCACTTGCGGTAAGTCTGTGCTGCTGATCCTCAACAGAACGTGCGCCTATGGCAACGTAAGAGAGGATATCATCTACATACTGCCAGTTTTCTGAATAAAGCATCTCATCAGCAGCGGTAAGTCCTGTCTCCCTGATAGCTCTTATATGCATTTTTCTGATGGCGTAAAGGCCCTCGAGCATGTCTGATGCCTTTGTAGGATCAGGCTGATGGAGCATTCCTTTGTAACCATCACCAGTAGTTCTTGGCTTGTTAGTATATATACGTGGAATGACCAGTATCTTATCCTTAACTTCATCTGCAACCTTTGCAAGACGATTCTGATAATCGCAAACAGCATCCTCATTATCTGCTGAACAAGGTCCGATAATAAATATAAATCGGTCATCATCGCCTACGAAAATTTTTCTGATTTCTTCATCTCTTCTGGCTTTGATGGCTTTCAACTCGCTTGAAAGAGGGTATAGTTCCTTGATCTCATCGCCAGTTGGTACTCGTTTAACTAATTTCATACTCATGAAACATGTCCTCCTTTTTTCTAGCCATTGATTATATCAGAAAAACTTTACAAAATAAAGAAAATAATACTATATTGGTGGGATAAAAAGTCATATTGCCGGATAAATGCATAATATAATATATAAACAGAAACTGAAAGAGGAGTTGTATGCTGCATTTTCCGGATAGAAAAAAGATGGGCAGGAAGAAAAATATCAGAAGATTATCTGTTATAACGGTACTCATCTTTATCATATTTGCAAACACAATGAGTACGAATCTTATGGTATATGCAGAGGAACAGACAGAGACTCAGGCGGCAGACCAGACAGAAGTTCTGGAGGTGAAATCTCCAAGCTGTATACTCGTTGAGGCATCCACAGGTCAGGTGTTATTTGAAAAAAACTGTGATGAAGCCATGGCTCCGGCTTCGGTTACAAAGGTTATGACGCTTCTTCTGGCTTTTGAGGCGATAGAGGCCGGACAAATGACTTTTGATGATATTGTAACTGTGAGTGAACATGCTGCGTCCATGGGCGGATCGCAATGCTTCTTTGAGGCAGGAGAAGAACAGACTGTTGAAGATATGATAAAGTGTATTATAATTGCATCCGGAAACGATGCGGCTGTTGCCATGGCGGAAAAGGTTGCCGGAAGCGAAGAAGCGTTTGTGAAAAAGATGAATGAGAGGGCTGCTGAGCTGGGGATGACAAATGCAAGTTTCAAAAATGCGTGTGGTCTGGATGCGGATGGACATAAAATGTCAGCACGGGATATCTCCATAATGTCCAGAGAACTCATAACAAAATATCCTGCCATCTTTGATTATTCAGGCATATGGATGGATTCGATCATACATAAAACACGAAGGGGCGAGAGTCAGTTTGATCTCGTCAACACAAATAAATTTTTGAATATGTATACAGGAGCAACCGGCCTTAAGACAGGTTTCACAAATACCGCAAAATATTGCATGTCGGCGACTGCTGAGAAGGACGGCATACAGCTTATTGCTGTCATCATGGGAGCTGATACAAAGGATATCAGAAACAAAGACGCCTGCATGCTGCTTGATTATGGATATTCGATGTGCCAGAAATATACAGATCTGAATATTCTTCAAGAAAAAGAGATTTCCATAGACAATGGCACCGAAAGTTGTGTTACAATTAAGACCGACTCACAATTCACCGGGATCCTGCTTGCGGGAGAACACGCGGAGGATGTGAAGAAGAAACTGGAGATGAGAGATCCGCTGACTGCCCCGGTTGACAGTGGTGAAGAGCTTGGAAAGATGAGCTATTATATTGGCGAGAGGTGCATCGGTTCAGTGCCGATATATGCGGCGGAGAAGGTTGATTCCATGAGTATGAAGTACGCTTTCGTTAAAGTGCTCAAGTTACAATTTACATATTGAGGTTAAATACATGAGGATTTTTTTAGTTGTAGTTATCGTACTATGCATTATAACGCTTGTTAATGTTTTGATAGAGAGTTACCGCGAAAACAGAAGAATCTCGTTTTCAAATTATCAACTGCATGACAGGAGAATAAGAAAAAAAGCCCGGATAGTCATGATATCAGATCTCCACAATGCGGAATTTGGAAAGGACAATGAGAAGCTTATAAGCTGTATAGAAAAGATCAATCCGGATTTCATATTGGTGGCGGGGGATATAATAGTCGGAAAGCCGGGACTTACAGTAGATATAGGTATACATTTCCTGAATGAACTTGGCAAGCGTTTTCCTGTGTATATGGGAAAAGGAAATCATGAGATGCGCGCATCCATATATGAAAAATATGGTGATATGTGGAACAGGTTATATGAAGGAACAAAAGATAACATCACCTGGCTTATAAATGAAAGTGTTCATCTTGATGAATACAATGTCACGATATACGGACTTGACATGAAGACGGAATATTACAGAAGATTCAAAAAGCTCGATATGGATGAAGAGTATTTGCTGAATGAACTTCCACCGATAAGCAGATCCGATTACAATATACTTATAGGACATGATCCTGATTATTTTGAAGAATATTCCCGATGGGGCGCTGATCTTACTGTATCCGGCCATGTACATGGTGGACTTGTGATCCTGCCATTTCTCGGGGGCGTGATATCGCCTATGATCAGACTGTTTCCAAAGTACTATAAGGGGTTATATTCCTGCGATGGACATAATATGATAGTCTGTGCAGGACTCGGACTTCACACTATCCGAATCAGAGTTAATAACGAACCGGATCTGGTGACCATCAATTTGTCCAGATAACAGTGCGTTAGCCTCTTATATTTAAACATAATTAAGAGTTGAATTATAGTAATATAGCATATAATATTATGTATGTTGGATGTAAGTTCGCATGGAATTATGTGCGAAGGGGAAGAGCGTGATTTTATGAACAATAACACAGATGATAACAATATAGATAAAGATAATGTGAACACTGATGCCGCTGAAGAGATAGTTGCTGAAGAGACAATATTCGGGGGGACAGAGACCGAACCGGAGACTGCGGCATCGGATGCAGCCATTCCCGATGGAGCAGGGATACCGATATTCCCAGATAATGAAGCTTCTGATGAAGCGGACGAACCGGATGACAAGCCTGCAAAAAAGACTCACAGGGCTTTGAAGATCACAGCGGCTATATTTGGAGCGGTGGTCGTATGTACATATATAGTTATATCGATATGGTTCATGTTCCATTACAACTACAAGACATACATCAATGATATAGACTATTCGTTTTACTCACTTGATGATGTCGATGCATACATAGAGAGTTACATACAGGATTATTCCCTCACACTCAAGCTCAGGGGCGGTGAGGAACATGTCATAAAACCAGAAGATATATCGCTTGATATAAAGCCGAATATAACAGCCAAGAAGATCATAAGCGAACAAAATGGTTTCCTCTGGCCTTATTACATGCTAAAGAGAAAAGATTATGACCTTTACTATTCAGCGTCGTATGACAAGGATGCTCTCGAGAATCTTTTGAAGAGCTATGACAGTCTTGACGAGTCCAAGATGGAGAAACCGGAAGATGCCTATGTTACGATCAAGGATGGAGAATCAACAATTATTCCTGAATCTGAAGGAAATTATCTTGATTTTGACAGATTATGCTGTATAATAGATGAGGCGATTGTTAAAGGTGAATCCGTGCTTGATGTATCGGAAAGTGACGCATACGAGAGTCCTGAGCTCACAGCCGACAGTGAAGAGATAGTAAATGAGCAGAAGGAACTTGCAAAGATCCTTGAGATGACCATTACATATGAGATAGATCAGGTGTCATGGAAGCTTACCAGCAAGGAATATGGCGACTGGATCAGCAACGTAAAAGGAAAATGGAAATTCTCAGAAGACAAGGTGCGTGAGTATGTCGAGAATATCGCAAGCAGATACGATACATACGGTGTGCCGAGGAATTTCAGAACTCATAATGGTGATGTCATCACTCTGGCGAATACCTGGTATGGCTGGATGATCGATGTGGACGGTGAGACAGAAGAGCTCATGAAGCTTCTTGAAGCCGGAGAGTCCACAACACATACACCGCCGTTTGACTGCTACGCTGCAGTTTATCACGATGGCGGCGATGATATCGGTGATTCATATATCGAATGTGATTTTGGCCAGCAGCATGTATATGCATATGTAGACGGCAATCTTGTGTGGGATTCCGACTGCGTAACCGGAAGCCTTGCAAACAATGGCAAATACAGAACACCTGAAGGTGTATATACGATCCTGTATAAGAAGACACCTGCTGTGCTTATCGGCGATGACTATGAGACTCCTGTAACATACTGGATGCCATTCATAGGCGAGCTGGGAATCGGATTCCATGATGCATCGTGGAGAAGTTCATTCGGCGGTGATATATACAAGAACAGCGGATCCCATGGATGTGTAAATCTTCCTGTATCCGCGGCAGAACAGTTGTTTAATATAGTATATGACGGAATGCCTGTCATCTGCTATTATTAAAGTGTAATTGGAGACGTACCCAAGAGGTTGAAGGGTCCGCACTCGAAATGCGGTAGGTCGGGCAACCGGCGCGAGGGTTCAAATCCCTCCGTCTCCGTTATAACTTATATAGATCCTGGTCAGGAATAATATCCTGACCTTGTTTTGTATTATGGGGGTGATGATTTGGTAACATACGATCAGTTGACGGAGGCTGCCTCGTATTTGAGACATGCGATAGGAGATGTTCCTGATATAGCCTTTATCCTGGGCAGTGGTCTGGGACATATGGCGGACGTTATTGAGAACCCTGTGTATGTGGATTACGGAGATATTCCACATTTTCCTGTATCTACAGTAGCAGGACACAGAGGCCGCTTCGTATACGGATGTATCCACGGGAAAAAGGTCCTTATCATGCAGGGACGGGTCCATTATTATGAAGGATACGATATGAGCCAGGTTGTTATGCCTGTCCGTGTCATGGGGCTGCTTGGTGTAGATAAACTTCTGCTCACAAATGCTGCAGGCGGAATATCTGAGAAGCTTGAGTCGGGCGATATCATGATGATAAGTGATCACATTTCAACATTTGTACCATCGCCACTCATTTGCAGTTACTATAATAAATTGGGTGTGAGATTTCCCGATATGACACATGTCTACGATGTGGAGCTGAATAGCTATATCAGAGAAGCATTTGCTGAAAATGATATTGATTTCAGGTCGGGTGTATATATTCAGGTCACCGGTCCTCAGTATGAGACTCCTGCAGAGATAAGAATGTTTGCGCGAATGGGAGCAGATGCAGTTGGAATGAGCACTGTATGTGAAGCTATAGCTGCAAGACATATGGGAATGCGTGTCGCAGGTCTTTCCTCAATATGCAACAAAGCTGCAGGCCTCGGCGGAGAGCTTTCGCACGAGGAGATCATTGCGGCGGGCGATGAAGCGTCAGGAAGACTTGTTCGTATCATAGACTCATTTATACAGAAAATATAATTATGGAGATCATATATGGATGTAATATTGTACACTGATGGATCTGCCAGAGGCAATCCAAATGGACCTGGTGGATATGGTGCTGTTCTTCAGTTTATCGATGCAAAGGGACAGCTTCATGAGAGAGAATACAGCCAGGGATATATAAAGACAACAAACAATAGAATGGAGCTTATGGCGGCGATAGTCGGGCTTGAGGCTCTTATAAAGCCATGTAATGTGAAATTGTATTCAGATTCACAGTATCTGTGCAACGCATTTAACCAGCACTGGATAGAGGGCTGGATCAAAAAAGGCTGGAAGCGCGGCAAGAATGAACCGGTCAAAAACCGGGATCTGTGGGAACGTCTGCTTGCAGCAAAAGCACCACACAACGTGGAATTCCTGTGGGTCAAAGGTCATGCCGGCAACCCTGGAAATGAGAGATGTGACATGCTGGCAACAGCAGCCGCAGACGGCGATGGAAAAATAACTGATGAAGGTCTGGATCAGGCCTGAGTACGAGGAGATAAGACATGAAAAAGGCAGATTTCAGAAAACTGTTTGATGATAAGATACTTATACTTGATGGAGCCACAGGAACAAATCTTATGAATGCAGGCATGCCTCTTGGCGTGTGCCCCGAGAAATGGATACTTGAACATCCACAGATAATGTTTGACCTCCAGGTTGCATATCTGAACGCCGGCACAGATATTCTGTATG
This sequence comes from Coprococcus sp. RTP21428st1_C9_RTP21428_210409, assembly GCF_040227395.1. Classification (NCBI taxonomy): domain Bacteria; kingdom Bacillati; phylum Bacillota; class Clostridia; order Lachnospirales; family Lachnospiraceae; genus Coprococcus; species Coprococcus sp. RTP21428st1_C9_RTP21428_210409. The sequence goes on along the minus strand of NZ_JBEHVV010000005.1, from coordinate 37,126 downwards.
CTCCAACCTTTACATGTAACAGGATAAAACTCAACGAGTATGGGCTTGCCGATGACCTTGAGGACATGAACAGAAGACTTGTAGAATTGTCTAAGGAAGCGGTCAAGGCTGCAGGTCATGGCCTCGTGGCGGGCGATATCACCATGACCGGAGAGATGCTCTATCCTATGGGAAAACTGAAGTTTGAAGAGCTGGTCGACGTATATAAGGAACAGATAAAGGTCATAGACGAGAGTGGTTGTGACCTGCTTGTGGTCGAGACCATGATGAGCCTCGCTGAGACCAGAGCTGCGGTTATTGCGGCAAATGAAGTGTCAGATCTCCCTATAATCGCCAGCCTTACATTCAACGAGGATGGACGTACCCTGTATGGAACCGATCCTGTGACAGCAGTAAATGTTCTTCAGAATCTTGGAGTGGCAGCTATAGGTGTAAACTGTTCCACAGGCCCTGATAAGATGGTCGAGCTTGTTAGACAGATGAAGAGCATCGCATTTATCCCTGTATTTGCAAAGCCGAACGCCGGAATGCCGGAGCTTGTAAATGATAAAAGCGTATATCGGATGACCCCTGAGGAATTTGCTGAAGATATGAAGATGATAATCGAGGCCGGGGCCGGAATGGCTGGTGGCTGTTGCGGTACGAGACCTGAACACATAAAGGCTCTTGCTGATATGGCTTCCAAGATGCCTGTTCCTGAGATAAGTTCAGAGCATGTCAGATGTATATCATCTGAGCGTTCATCTCTCATAATAGATCTGGATGCTCCGTTTAAGGTTGTTGGAGAGAGAATCAACCCGACTGGAAAGAAGAAGCTTCAGGCTGAGCTCAGGGAGGGATCTCTTGAGCTTGTCATGAATATGGCCGAAGAGCAGGTAGATAAAGGCGCTTCAATACTTGATATCAATGTCGGTATGAATGGTATCGATGAGAGAGATATGATGCTTAAGGTAGTATATCAGGTATCGCAGGCTGTAAACCTTCCGTTATGCCTTGATTCCAGCTCACCAGAGGTACTTGAGGCGGCACTTCGTATCTATCCGGGACGTGCGCTTGTCAATTCAGTATCCCTTGAGAAGGTGAAGATGGAAGAGATACTGCCTCTTGTAAAGAAGTACGGAGCTATGTTTATTCTTCTTCCTCTGTCGGATAAGGGGCTTCCGGAGAGTCCACAGGAGAAGGAGGACATAATCAACACGGTGCTTGGCACTGCGTATGAGATGGGATTTACGAAGAATGATGTGGTTGTGGACGGACTTGTTGCAACGGTCGGTGCCCAGAAGGACGCTGCCATCAACTGCCTGAAAACCATAAACTACTGTTATAACAACGGACTTGCAACCATCTGTGGTCTGTCCAACATTTCATTTGGACTTCCTGAGAGAATGTTTGTAAATACAGCATTCCTCACCATGGCTATCTCTCGTGGACTTACGATGGCTATAGCAAATCCTTCCCAGACCATGCTCATGAATGCTGCATTTGCTTCTGATATGCTGCTTTTCAAGGAGGAGAGCGATGTCCGTTATATTGAGAATGTCAAACCTCTTGAGCTTGCCTCACCGGGAGCGGGTGCATCCGGCGGCAAAGCAGGATCTGATCTGGAGGGAAAAAGCCAGATATACATAGATGTTCTCAAGGGAAATAAGAGATCAATACTTGACGATGTACACGCTGTGCTTGACAGCGGAGCTGATCCCCAGTCCATCATAGATAACGATCTGATAGGTGCGATAAATGAGGTCGGACGACTCTTCGAGAAGAAAAAATATTTCCTGCCACAGCTCATATCAAGTGCTGAGACCATGGAGATGGCGATAGGTGTTATAAGTCCACTTGTTCTGAAGGACAAGGACAGCTCTGATATGCCTACCATAGTCGTGGCGACAGTTGAGGGCGATATACATGATATAGGTAAGAACCTCGTGGTTCTTATGCTCAGAAACTATGGATTTAATGTTATAGATCTCGGCAAGGATGTTCCTTGTGATGTGATAATACAAGCGGCAAAGGATAATAACGCCAGCATAATCGGACTGTCAGCCCTCATGACAACCACCATGGTCAAGATGAAGGATGTTGTTGAAGCTGTGAAGGAGAATGGCCTGGACAGTAAAGTTGTTATAGGCGGTGCAGTTATAACCGAGAGCTACGCCGAGGAGATCGGTGCGGATGGATATTCCGAGGATGCGGCAAACTGCGTGGTTGTAGTCAAGAATCTTCTGGGCATAGAGTAAATATTTGGAAAAATCCGGATATCTCACTATAAGTTTTGGGGTATTTGTAAATACACAACAAAAATTATCAGAAATAACAGATAAAAATAATTACAAAATTCACGTTATAAATTGACATTAAAGTGGTTTATAACTATAATAATTTAGTACATTTTAAAGAGACGAGTTGAAAGGTGGTACATATAGATGGGTAATATTGTTTTGTCACTGCTTGTTGACAACACATCGGGAGTTTTGAGCAGAGTGTCAGGACTGTTCAGTAGAAGAGGTTATAATATTGACAGTGTGACAGTAGGAGAGACTGAGAATCCCGCTTATTCCAGAATGACTGTTGCAGTTAGCGGCGATGAAGCCAGCCTTATCCAGATCAAGAAACAGCTCAACAAGCTTGAGGATGTAGTGGATATAGTGGAGCTTGAGCCTGGCAAGTCTGTATGCAGAGAGCTCGTTCTTGTCAAGGTTAAAGCGAATCCGTCCGAGAGAAAGGATATTATCTCAGTTGCAGATATTTTCAGAGCGAATATAGTTGACGTTTCCAAAGATTCGGTTATTATAGAACTTACGGGAACAACAACCAAGTGTGAGGCGTTCCTCAGACTGCTCGATGGACATGAGATAGTTGAGCTTGTACGCACAGGTCTCACAGGTCTCATCAGAGGTTAATACGTTTTTAATTATCCAAGTGGTAGTTAATATATAAGTCATTTTATACATATTTAGGAGGATTAAAGAAATGGCAGAAGCAAAGATTTATTATCAGCAGGATTGCAATCTTTCATTACTTGATGGAAAGACAATCGCAATCATAGGATATGGTAGTCAGGGTCATGCACATGCCCTCAACGCTAAGGAGTCAGGATGCAATGTCATCATCGGTCTTTACGAGGGAAGCAAGTCATGGGCTAAGGCTGAGGCACAGGGATTTAAGGTATACACAGCCGCTGAGGCTGCAAAGCAGGCTGATATAATTATGATTCTTATCAACGATGAGTTACAGGCAGATATGTACAAGAAGGATATCGAGCCAAACCTTGAGCCAGGTAACATGCTTATGTTCGCTCATGGTTTCAACATTCACTTCGGTTGTATCAAGCCACCAAAGGATGTTGACGTAACAATGATCGCTCCAAAGGCACCTGGACACACAGTACGTTCAGAGTACCAGGCAGGAAAGGGTACACCTTGTCTTGTTGCTGTAGAGCAGGATGCTACAGGTAAGGCACTTGACCTTGCACTTGCATATGCACTTGCAATCGGTGGAGCAAGAGCCGGCGTTCTTGAGACAACATTCAGAACAGAGACAGAGACAGACCTCTTCGGTGAGCAGGCAGTCCTTTGTGGTGGTGTTTGTGCACTTATGCAGGCTGGTTTCGAGACACTTTGCGAGGCTGGTTATGATCCAAGAAACGCATACTTCGAGTGTATCCATGAGATGAAGCTTATCGTAGACCTTATCTACCAGTCAGGATTCGCTGGAATGAGATATTCAATCTCTAACACAGCAGAGTACGGTGACTATATAACAGGTCCTAAGATCGTTACAGCAGAGACAAAGAAGGCTATGAAGCAGATCCTTAAGGACATCCAGGATGGTTCATTTGCTAAGGAGTTCCTCCTTGACATGTCACCAGCAGGACGTCAGGTTCACTTCAAGGCTATGAGAAAGCTTGCTTCAGAGCATCCATCAGAGAAGGTTGGAGAGCAGATCAGAGCACTTTATAGCTGGAACAACGAGTCAGACAAGCTTATCAACAACTAATTTCTGGTTATATATTTAAACGTATACACTTTACCCGGTAATTACTGCATGCAGTGGTTGCCGGGTATTTTTTTTGAGGACCGTATCCGCACTGGATACAGGCAGCCGCTATGATAACCAGTGCAGCAACACCTCATTTTACTTTGAATGGATTTTGTGATAGTATATATAAAGTATTGCGTTAGATTTGGAGGCGTATCGATATGGGTAAGCAGCTTACAAAAAAAGACATCGAAAAGATGGAACAGGAGATCGAATATAGAAAATGTGTAGTCAGGAAGGAGAAGCTTGAAGCCGTAAAGGAGGCCAGAGCTCAGGGGGATCTCAGTGAGAATTTCGAATATTATGCAGCAAAGAAAGACAAGAATGCCAATGAGCGAAGGATCAGATATCTGGACAGGCTTGTCAGGACTGCAGATATAATAGATGATACTTCAGCAGACGATGAGGTTGGAATTGATAACACGGTAACCGTTTATTTTGAGGATGACGACGAGGAGGAAACATACAGAGTTGTCACAAGCGTTCGTGCTGATGTGCTTGACGGAAGGGTGAGCAACGTATCACCTATAGGCAGGGCGATTATGGGACACAAGGTTGGCGACAGAGTCCAGGTCGTTCCAGAGAAGGGTGAACCGTATTATCTAGTCATAAGAAAGATTGAAAACACACAGGATGATGGATCATTTGAGATTAACTAGGTGGATCATATGAATTGTTTGGAAGCACAGTCAAAGATAATGGCGTTTATTGAGAATAAACTCCCTGACGATGAACTCAGAGAGTTTATTAAGCATGTCAGATCATGCAAAAACTGCTATGAAGAGCTGGATATCTATTACACGCTTATAGTTGGTATGAAACAACTGGACGAGTCTGATAATATATCTACAGATTTTAAGAATGCCCTGGATAAGCATCTTGAGGAAGAGATGAACAGACTTACCACGGTAAAGAGAATAGCAAATTCCACGATACTGGTCGGAATTGCAGCCGTTGTTGCCGGACTTATATGGCTGTACAGCGGTGCTCTTGACAAGGTCTACAACTATGAACAGAATTCCAAACTCAGTGAGCAACCTGAATACTATTATGCTGAATTCTTTGGCTCAAGACTTTTGGACGATTCCCGCTATGATCTCAGTGATATCGACAGATATTACGAAGAACAAAACAAAGTCAGGGATGAAAGTACGGAATTTATGCAGAATATCAAAAAATATAATGCAAATCATAAGGGTATCGAATAGTCAGAATACTCTATGGCGAGCGGTAAATAAGAGGAGGTTTTCATGCCAGATACAGGTAAAAAGATATTGATAATAGATGGACACAGCATACTTAACAGAGCTTTTTACGGGCTTCCGGATCTCACCAACTATGAGGGACTTCACACGAATGCTGTCCTCGGTTTTCTTAATATTATATTCAAGATAATCGACGAAGAGAATCCGACAAATGTATGCGTGGCATTTGACGTTAAACAGCCTACATTCAGACATCTTGTGTACAAAGAGTATAAGGGCACAAGAAAGCCTATGCCGGATGAACTGCGGGAGCAGGTACCACTCATAAAAGAAGTCTTGACAGCGATGAACGTCACCATAGTTGAGAAGGGTGGTTATGAGGCTGATGACATTATAGGAACATTGTCAAGAGTTGCAGATTCTGCCGGATACAAAGTCGTGATAGTATCGGGTGACAGGGATCTTCTTCAGCTTGCAACAGACAATATCCTCGTCCGTATTCCGAAGACAAAAGCAGGCGGAACCACGATAGAGAACTATTACGCAGACGATGTGAAGGATCTCTATGGAGTTACCCCAGTCCAGTTTATAGATATGAAGGGACTTATGGGTGATACGTCAGATAACATCCCGGGGGTTCCTGGAATAGGTGAAAAGACCGCCTCAAAGATCATTCAGCAGTGGGGATCTGTGGCAGGAGCTCTTGAACATATAGACGAGATCAAGCCTCCTAAAGCCCAGAAAAATCTTGCGGAGTTCTCAGAACAGGCAATAATGTCCAGAGAGCTTGCAGCGATCAAGCTTGACTGTGAACTGGATTTCAAGCTTGAGGATACCACATATGAGAATGCGTTTAATGACAATTCATACAACATTTTCAAAAGACTGGAATTCAAGAGTCTCTTAAAGAAGTTTGACAACCAGCAGACTGTAAGTGAACTGAAACCGGATATAACAGTGGTAAATTCTACAGCCGACTTTGCTCATATCGAGGATGCTGCAAAGAAATCAGGAGCTGTCGGTGTATACGTTGCCCACAGTGATGACATGATGCTCGGCATAGCCGTTGCCTGTGATTCAAAGGATGTGTACGTGATAAACTGTTCATCGGGTATAGATCCTGATGAGGCAGTCAAATTTATATACGATCTGAAGAATGCCGGAATCATCATATGCATGGAGGATCTTAAGAGCGCGCTGAAATATGTAGATTTTCATGAATGTGACACAAATGTACTTGATATAGGAGTGGCAGCATATCTCCTCAATCCGATGGAGGATTCATACGATTACGATGATGTCGCAAAGGAATATCTTGGCAACATACTTCCTTCTGAGAAGGAACTCATCGGCAAAGATGAATTGAATATATTTACATTTATAAGTGATAATTTCCTTGAAGTATTTTCGTACAAGGCGGTCGTTCCGCTCCTTGCAAAGGATATCGTCATGGATAAGCTTGCCAAAGAAGGCATGCTTGAATTGTACAATAAGGTTGAGCTCCCTACCGTTTACACCTTATACGACATGGAAAAACGCGGAATAAGAGTCGATAAGGCAGAGCTTGAGGAATACAGCAAAAAGCTTGAGAAGAGGATTCAGGAGCTTCACGATTCGATAATCGGTTACGCAGGAAAAGAGTTCAATATCAATTCTCCGAAGCAGCTTGGACCTATCCTTTTTGAAGATATGGGCATACCGGGCGGCAAAAAGACCAAGACGGGCTACTCAACAAGTGTGGATGTACTTGAAAAGGTCAAAAACGAACATCCTATCATCGGAGATATTCTGGAATACAGACAGCTCACAAAACTCAATTCCACATACGCAGTGGGACTTGTGAACTATATATCGGATGACGGACGTATTCACGGAACCTTTAACCAGACTATCACGGCAACCGGAAGAATAAGCTCAACAGAGCCTAACCTTCAGAATATACCTATGAAGCTGGAACTCGGAAGACTTATCAGAAAGGCATTTATCCCTAAGGAGGGATATATATTTGTAGATGCCGATTACTCACAGGTAGAGCTTCGTGTACTTGCCCATCTGTCGGGAGATGAGGTTATGAAGAATGCCTTTCTGAATAACGTGGATATTCATGCCACTACGGCATCTGAGGTGTTTGAGGTTCCTATCGATGAGGTTACATCTCTTCAGAGACGGCATGCCAAGGCAGTCAACTTCGGAATCGTGTACGGAATCAGCGCATTTGGTCTGAGTGAGGATTTGGGTATATCCAGAAAAGAGGCTTCAGATTTCATTGCAAAGTATTACGACACCTATAAGAGTATAAAAGCGTATTTGGATGAACAGGTAGCCCACGCAAAGGAAAAAGGCTATGTGACGACCATGTTCGGAAGGATCAGGCCTATCCCTGAGCTGAAGTCATCCAACTTTATGCAGAGGAGTTTTGGCGAGAGGGTTGCCATGAATTCGCCTATACAGGGAACCGCTGCGGACATAATCAAGATCGCCATGGTGAGAGTTAACATGAAGCTCAAGGAGCTCGGACTGAAGTCACAGCTTATCCTGCAGATACACGATGAGCTTCTTATAGAGGCTGCCGAGGATGAAGTAGACATAGTGAAGAAGCTTCTCGTTGATGAGATGATGCATGCCGCAGATATGACCGTACCTCTTGAGGTGGGTGTTGCATCAGGAAATAACTGGTATGAGGCAAAATAATATGAAGATCATAGGAATAACTGGTGGTATCGGTTCTGGAAAAACTGCTGTGCTTGATATAATGCAGCGAGACTACGGAGCATTCATTATGGAGGCCGACGCTCTGGCTCACAGACTCATGGAACCGGGACAGATATCATACAATGACATAGTGGAACACTTTGGAAGAGATATTCTTGATGAAGACAGCAGAATCGACAGAGCAAAGCTTTCAGCGGTCGTTTTCAGCGATCAGAAGCAGCTCGATATCCTCAATTCCATAACCCACCCAAATGTAAAAAAGGCCATTCTTGAATCCATGGAGGAGCAGAAAAAGTCAGGATGCAGACTATACGTTCTTGAAGCTGCACTGCTTATCCAGGATGGGTATTTGGACATCTGCGATGAGATGTGGTATGTCTATGCAGACGTTTCAAAACGAATTGAACGTTTGTGTGCTTATCGCGGATTTACCGATGAAAAAGCAAGAAAAGTCATCGCTTCGCAGGAGCCTGATAGCTATTACGAGAAAAATTGTTCAAAAAAGATAGACAATTCAGGTAATTTAGAAAAATTGAGAAACCAGCTTAAGCTGGCGATGGGAATTGAGTGTTAGATTTTTTTAGTTATTATCACGGATTGTACGGATAAAAAGACAATTTTTTTGGCTATTTCTATTGAGAATAATGGGGCAATGAGTTAAACTTTAACTATGTGTGTTTTCATTATTTCAAAGGGGGAAATAAACATGAAGTTTATTGATCAGTTAAAAGAAAAAGCCAAACAGAATAAGAAAACTATCGTACTGCCTGAGACATCAGACATGAGAACAATCGAGGCAGCCGGCAAGGTATTGGCAGAGGGCATTGCGAACATTATCCTGGTTGGAGACAAGGAAGATATCATGAGCAGAGCTGGTGATATCGATCTCAGCGGAGCATCATTTGTTGACCCTAAGAATTATGAGAAATTTGATGAATACGTGGATGCTTTTGTAGAGATGAGAAGAAAGAAGGGCATGACCGAGGCAAGAGCCAAGGAACTGCTTTTAACAAACCCATTATATTTTGGATGTATGATGGTTAAGCAGGATGATGCAGACGGTATGGTTGCCGGTGCGATCAATGCATCAGCAGATGTGCTCCGTGCAGCACTTCAGACACTGAAGACTGCTCCGGGAACAAGAATCGTATCAGCATTCTTCCTGGTTGTAGTTCCAGATTGTCAGTATGGTGCCAACGGAACATTTGTATTTGCAGATGCAGGACTCAATCAGAGCCCGTCAGCGTCAGAGCTTGCAGATATCGCAGAGCAGTCAGCGAAGTCATTTGAACTTCTGGTTGATGAGACACCTGTTGTGGCTATGCTGTCACATTCAACAAAGGGAAGCGCAAAGCATCCTGACGTTGACAAGGTTATTGAAGCTACAGAGATCGTTAACGCTGAGTTTCCTGACCTTCTGTGTGATGGTGAGCTTCAGTCAGATGCAGCACTCGTTCCTGAGGTTGCAGCATCAAAGGCACCTGGAAGCAAGGTCGCAGGACAAGCGAATGTTCTTGTGTTCCCTGATCTTGATGCAGCGAACATCGGATACAAGCTTGTACAGAGACTCGCAAAGGCTGATGCATATGGTCCTGTTACACAGGGTATTGCAAAGCCTGTAAACGACCTGTCAAGAGGCTGTGTTGCAGACGATATAGTTGGAGTTGTTGCCATAACAGCTATCCAGGCTCAGGCTCAGGAGGACGGCAGAATGAAGGTAACTCCAAAAGAGAGATAGTAAAAGATAATTTTTAAAGATGATTTATTTACACATAAGTTGTGCAGGAGGATTGAAATGAAGGTTCTTGTAATTAATTGTGGTAGTTCATCACTGAAGTATCAGCTTATTGATTCTGATACAGAGGCTGTTATAGCAAAAGGACTGTGTGAGAGGATCGGTATCGACGGAAAGCTCACACATCAGACCATGGGTAAGGATAAGTATACAGTGGATGCCGCTATGCCGGATCACAATGCTGCTGTAAAATTTGTTCTTGACGCTCTTCTTGATACAGATAAGGGAGCTATCGCTTCACTGTCAGAGATCGACGCTGTTGGACACAGAATAGTTCACGGTGGTGAGAAGTTTGCGAATTCAGTAGTTATAACAGACGAAGTAATGGCGGCCATAGAAGAGTGTAATGATCTTGCACCACTTCACAACCCTGCCAACCTCATTGGAATCAGAGCATGTCAGGCACATATGCCGGGTGTTCCTATGGTTGCGGTATTTGATACAGCGTTCCACCAGACCATGCCTGATAAAGCATATACATATGCAATACCTTACGAATATTACGAGAATTATAAGATAAGAAGATACGGTTTCCACGGAACAAGCCACAGCTTTGTATCCAAGAGACTGGCAGAGCTTATAGGCAGGGATATCAAAGATACCAAGCTTATCGTATGCCACCTTGGAAACGGATCAAGTATCACAGCAGTTGACGGCGGTAAGTCAGTGGACACTTCCATGGGACTCACACCTCTTGCAGGTCTTCCTATGGGCACAAGAAGCGGTGATATAGATCCTGCGATTCTTGAGTTCATTGCCGGAAAAGAGGGCAAGAGCGTTGAGGAGATAACAACTATTCTTAATAAGAAGTCAGGTGTATCAGGACTTTCAGGCGTATCAAGTGATTTCAGAGATCTTGACGCCGGCATGAAGGAAGGCAATGACAGATGCCGTCTTGCTCTCGATGTATTCTGCTACAGTGTCAAGAAATATATTGGAGCATATGCAGCCGCAATGGGAGGTCTTGATGCGATAGCGTTTACGGCAGGAATCGGAGAGAACAATCCATATGTAAGAAGAGTTTCAACAATGGATCTTTCATTCATGGGTATCGATATAGATGAGACGAAGAACGAGATCCGCGGCGAAGAGCAGAAGATATCCACTGACGCTTCAAAGGTTCAGGTATGGGTAGTTCCTACAAACGAAGAGCTTGCCATTGCAAGAGAGACTGTAGAGCTTGTTACAAAATAAGTCTTCTGTATAACGACAGGATTCAGTTGACGGAATTGTATAAAAATTTTGCAATATTTTGTTGACAATAAATATCTGTATATGTATAATAGCAGATGTGCGATTTTTAGGAGATATTATGTTAATTGATTTATCTGAGATTTTATCCACTGAGGGATTGACTAAAAGCGTTGAAGTACATGTAGACTTTGATAGTTTCCAGTTTAAGGGAATGGACTACCGGATTGGACAGGCAGATGATTTTCAACTGAATCTGTCGAATGACGGCAAGAACAGAGTCAAGGTTACCGGAAGCACTGATGTTGTCATGGAGCTTGTGTGTGACAGATGTCTGGAGGAGTTTGAGAGAACTTTCCATATAGATATCGACACAGTTATTGATACTTCCGTTTTGGATTCTGATAAGGTAGATGAGATAGATGAGTTAAGCTATTTTGAAGACTGTAATATCGATATGGACGCACTGTTGAAAAAGGAACTGATGGGTTTAGTTCCAATACAGATTCTGTGCAGGGATGACTGCAAGGGACTCTGTAAGGTGTGTGGAACGAATCTAAATCATGGTACATGTAACTGTGATGATTTTGTTCCTGATCCGAGATTATCAGTTTTTAATGACATCTTAAAGAATTGAGGAGGTGTGAATAATGTCAATTTGTCCAAAGAATAAGAGCTCAAAGGCTAGAAGAGATAAGAGAAGAGCTAACTGGAAGATGTCTGCACCAGCATTAGTTAAGTGCAGCAAGTGTGGCGAGTTAATGGTTCCACACAGAGTTTGTAAGAACTGCGGTTCATACAACAAGAAAGAGATTATCTCAGTTGCTGAGTAATTTCCAGTTCTCACTCGGTATTTGAGTAGTAGAATAAACAAGACCTTTCTTATTTTTATAATAAGGAAGGTCTTTTTTCGTGCACATATATACATGGCGGTTTGTATATTTGTACTGAAATATTTGACTTTGACAATTCAGAAATATATAATGACCTTGTGCGTTTGCACCTAAAAATAATTATATGGTGGGATATCCCATAATACACGTAAGATAGGAGAGTTTTGATATGGGCGATACAAGAATTGTAGTAGATGCTATGGGCGGAGATTATGCACCGGAGTGGATCATAAGAGGTGCTGTAGAAGCTGTGAACGAAGGGGCAAAGGCTCATATAATTCTCACTGGAAAAGAGGCTGTCATAAAGGGTGAGCTTGCAAAATACACATATGACACCTCCAAGATAGAGATAAAGAACTGTACTGAGGAGATCACATGTCACGATGCACCTGTTCAGGCAATCAGAAGCAAGAAAGACTCATCACTTACAGTTGGAATGAATATGGTAAAAAGTGGAGAGGCTGACGCAATAATCTCAGCCGGAAGCTCAGGAGCCATCCTTGCAGGAGGACAGCTTATCGTCGGAAGATCCAAAGGTGTGAAGAGATCACCTCTGGCACCACTCATCCCTACGACCAAGGGATATTCACTTCTTATTGACTGCGGTGCTAATGTAGATGCGAGACCTGAGCATCTGCTTCAGTTTGCAAAGATGGGTTCCATATATATGGAGAACATCGAGAAGATCGAGAAGCCAAGAGTAGCCATCGTCAATATTGGTGACGAGGAGGAGAAGGGTAACGCCCTCGTAAAGGAGACATACCCACTGCTCAAGGAATGTAAGGACATCAATTTTGTTGGAAGTATAGAAGCTCGTGAGATTCCAAATGGTGCTGCAGATGTCATCGTATGTGAAGCATTTGTGGGAAATGTTATCCTCAAGCTGTACGAGGGACTTGCAAAAATGCTGCTTGGAGAGATCAAGAAAGCGGTCATGTCTTCATTCAAGTCAAAGATCGGCGGTGCACTTATAAAGGATTCCCTCGGAGAGCTCAAGGAGAGATTCAACGCCAAGACAAAGGGTGGAGCACCTCTTCTTGGACTTAAGGGACTCGTAGTAAAGATCCACGGCAACTCACACAACGAAGAAGTTAAGAGTGCAATATTCCAGTGCATCAACTTCAGTGAGACCGGAGTAAACGCCAAGATTGCTGAAAAGCTGAGTGAGGAGCAGGCATAATGAAGAAGGATTATGGTGAGCTTGAAAAAAGAATAGGATACGAATTCAAGGATATAAGACTTCTGATAACGGCTCTGACACACACGTCATTTGCAAATGAGCTTAAGGTTAATAAAACTGAGTCATATGAGAGACTTGAGTTTCTCGGGGATGCCATCCTTGAGTATATTGTGAGTGACTATCTCTTCCGCAAGAAGAGAGAATATGAGGAGGGAAAACTCACAAAGCTGAGGGCAAGTCTTGTATGCGAATTTACTCTTTCACAGATATCCGAGAGTCTTGGATATGGCAAATTTGTCCTTCTTAGCAAGGGTGAAGCCCAGACAGGCGGAAGGACAAGGAAATCCATTCTGTGTGATCTCTTTGAATCCGTTCTCGGTGCGATGTATCTTGATGGCGGAATGGATGTCGCCAAGAAGTTTGTCCATCAGTTCCTGCTGGATGACGTTGAGACAAAATCATTGTTCTACGATGCAAAGTCAACCCTTCAGGAATTCTGCCAGAAGAATGGAAAAGAATTAAAGTATGAGCTCATAGAGGAGAAGGGGCCTGAACATAACAAGATATTTGTATCGGATGCCATGATAGATGGCCAGGCTACAGCCAGAGGTGAGGGTTCAAACAGAAAAAACTCCGAACAGATGGCTGCATACAAAACATTGTTACAATTAAGAAAAAAGCAGGATTAATTTATGTATTTAAAGAGTATAGAGGTAAATGGCTTCAAGTCATTTGCAAACAAGATAGTATTCAAATTCAATCACGGAATAACCTGTATCGTTGGACCTAATGGTTCGGGTAAGAGCAATGTAGCGGATGCAGTGAGATGGGTTCTGGGTGAACAGAGTGCCAAGAGTCTCCGTGGTTCCAAGATGGAGGATGTCATTTTCTCGGGAACACAGCTCAGAAAGCCGCAGGGCTCCGCATATGTTGCCATAACTCTTGACAACAGCGATCACAGCCTTCCTATAGATTATAATGAAGTCACAGTTGCAAGACGAGTATACAGATCAGGAGAGTCTGAATATCTGATTAACGGTACTGTCAGCAGACTGAAGGATGTATATTCTCTCTTCTTTGACACCGGTATCGGTAAGGAGGGTTATTCAATCATCGGACAGGGCCAGATCGAGAAGATCCTCAATGGTAAACCTGAGGAGAGACGAGAGCTTTTTGACGAGGCTGCCGGAATCGTAAAGTTCAAGAAGAACAAGGCTGCTGCGGAGAAATCACTTGAAGCAGAGAGGGACAATCTCAGCCGTGTCAACGACATTCTCAAGGAGCTTGAAAAACAGGTCGGACCACTCAAGGAGCAGTCTGAGACCGCAAGGAAATACCTGGCATTTAAAAATGAATTAAAAAAACTCGATGTGAATGCATTCCTTCTCGAGACAGAGAAACTTAAAACAGCTCTCGAGGAAGATCAGAACAGGCTCACTATCGTAAACGATGATATAGATGAGAGCAAGCAGGCGTATGAACAGACAAAGGAAGAATACGACCAGATAGAGACTGCTATAGAGCAGCTCAATTCCATAATTGAGTCATCTAAAAACGAGATTCATGAGAACAGGCTTGCAAAAGAGCGTGCTGAAGGTGAGATAAATGTTATCAACCAGCAGATAATCACACTCAAAATGAACGATCAGAACATACATGATCAGATAGACCGAATCAACAGCCAGATCGAGTCCGGCGAGGAAGAACTCGCAGATTACACATCCCAGAAAGATGAACTGGATGACTCTATCTCAGAAGTTGAACAGGCACTTAAAACAGCCCAGAAGGAAAGCTCCGACATGACCTCCTACATAGAGACCTGCCAGCAGGAGATTGAGAGCTGCAAGGCTGACATCATAGAATATATGCATGAGAGCGGTAATCTCCAGGCAAAGGTCGGAAGATATGACGCCATGCTGGAGAATATCAACTTTAGAAAGACACAGCTCAACCAGAGACTTCTGCAGTTTAAGAGCGACGATGCCGGGGACAAGAAGGAATATGAGTCACTGTCATCACAGCTTGCCGAACTTGAGGCGGGAGTAAAGGTCATTCTCGCGGGATTGGACAGTGCAACCGATCAGCTTGCCCAGAATCAGAATAGAAACAAAACTAACCGTGAGCTGATCCACAACACCAACGAGAAGCTTTCGGCCACAGAGTCCAAGATGGAGGCTCTCAGAAATATAACTGAGAGATACGACGGATACGGCAACAGTATCAGACGAGTCATGGAACAGAAACAGTGGAATCCGGGCATAATAGGCGTTGTTGCGGACATAATCACGGTAAATCAGAAGTACGAGGTCGCTGTGGAGACTGCCCTTGGCGGAAGTATACAGAACATTGTCACTGAGGACGATGCCACTGCCAAGAGAATGATCTCATATCTGAAGACCAACAGACTCGGACGTGCAACATTTCTTCCGCTTAACACCATAACAGACCGCGGTTCCGTCAGAAATGATGTGCTCAGGGAAAAAGGAGTCATAGGAGTTGCATCAGATCTTGTTGAGGTCGATTCCAAATTCAACACGCTGGTAAAGAACCTTTTAGGCAGGATCATAGTTGTCGACAATATCGATAATGCCCTGGCGGTAGCGCGTAAGAACAATCAGTCGCTCAGACTTGTCACCATAGAGGGAGAACTGATAAATCCGGGCGGATCAATGACCGGAGGTGCATTCAGGAATTCCAGTAACCTTCTCGGAAGAAAGAGAGAACTGGATGAACTCAAGGAGCAAATCGATAACCTGAAATCAACAGCGTCAAAGGCTGCGGCTCTCGACGCACAACTTAAGACTTCAAGAGATCAGCTCAGACAGGATATAGACAAATACAACTCCGAACTGCAGCAGGCATATCTGAAAAAGAATACTCTGACCATGAGTATTGACCAGGTCAAAGAAAAACTTGCCGAATCTGAAAGAGTATTTGTCTCGATCGAGAAAGAGGTAGCAGAGCTCAATAATCAGATAACGGAGATAAACAACAATAAGGATTCTCTTGCCGACAACAACAAAAAGCATGAAGCCATGAGGCTTGAAGCTGAGGCAAGAGTGGAAGAACTTGAGGGACAGGGACAGGAGAACAAGGATAAGCTCACCGCTGCAAACGCAAGGGTATCTGAGCTTATGATTAAGTTTAATTCCGTCAAGCAGAAAGAGGACTTCATTGTAGAAAATATCCGAAGAATAAATATGGATATCGAAAAATACAAGGAAGAACTTGAGGGCTTTACAAGCCGCGTGGAGTCATCATTCAGTGAGATCACAGAGCTGGAAGACAGGATAGCTGCTATAAAGACAGATATCGCAAGCAGAACCGGAAGTATCGCTGACAACGAGGACAAGGTAAACGAATTCTCAGTCAAGAGAGAGGAATTACAGCAGAGCCACAAGGAATTCTTTGCCAGACGAGAAGAACTTTCCGAAAAGATTGCAGGACTCGAGAAGGACTCATACAAGCTCACATCGGTAATCGAGAAGAACACTGAGAAAGCAGACGAACTCAGCAACTATATGTGGGAGGAGTATGAGCTTACATACAGCAGTGCCCAGGAACTCAAGGACGATAATCTTCCTGAACTGCCGGCACTAAAGAAGGAGATCGTTGCAGTAAAGGCCAAGATCAAATCCCTTGGAGATGTCAACGTCAATGCCATAGATGACTACAAGGAAGTCTCTGAGAGATACGAATTTCTCAAGGGACAGCATGACGATATAGTCAGTGCGGAGACCAACCTTGTAAATATCATTGCGGAGCTTGAAAAATCAATGCAGGAGCAGTTTGCCGAGAAGTTCAAGGAGATACAGGTCATGTTCGACAAGGTATTCAAGGAGCTGTTCGGTGGTGGACGTGGTGCACTTGAGCTGGTTGATACCGAGGATCTTCTTGAAACAGGTATCAGGATCATAGCACAGCCACCTGGAAAGAAGCTCCAGAATATGATGCAGTTGTCAGGTGGAGAGAAGTCCCTCACCGCCATAGCACTGTTATTTGCAATTCAGAGTCTGAAGCCATCACCTTTCTGTCTGCTGGACGAGATAGAGGCGGCTCTTGACGACTCAAACGTAAGAAGATTTGCACAGTATCTCAACAGGCTTACAAAGGATACGCAGTTCATAGTTATATCACACAGAAAGGGAACCATGGAGGCTGCTGATATCCTGTACGGTATAACCATGCAGGAGAAGGGTGTATCTACCCTCGTATCAGTCAACCTTATTGAGAACGATCTGGATAAATAACAATAGAAGATATTAAACAGGAGGTATGTCATGGCAGAGGAAAAAGAGAAAAAAGGATTTTTTGCGAGACTTAAGGCAGGTCTTGCAAAGACAAGAGATAATATAGTAGAAAGCTTTACAGATGTATTCGGTGCATCCCATATAGATGATGATTTCTATGAGAATCTTGAAGAGACATTTATCATGGCTGATATGGGATATGAGACGACTGAGAAGGTTATAGAGGGACTTAAGCAGAAGGTTGAGGATTCACACATCAAAGAACCTGCTGCCTGCAAGGAACTTGTGATCAATATAATCAAGAACCAGATGTCTGTGGACGATTCAGCGTACGACTTCGAGAATAAGAAGTCCGTTGTGCTGGTCATCGGGGTAAATGGTGTCGGCAAGACAACGACCATCGGAAAGCTTGCTGCCCAGTACCGCCAGAGAGGCAAGAAGGTTCTCATGGCTGCTGCCGATACATTCAGAGCTGCCGCCATAGATCAGTTAAAGACCTGGGCTGACAGGGCACAGGTTGATATAATTTCACACAATGAGGGCGCTGATCCCGCTGCAGTTGTATACGACGCAGTGGCTGCCGCCAAGGCAAGAGATACGGATATCCTTCTCGTTGATACAGCGGGAAGACTTCACAACAAGAAGAATCTCATGGACGAGCTTGCAAAGATGAGAAGGATCATCACAAGGGATTATCCGGAGGCAAATGTTGAGGCGCTCATAGTTCTGGACGGAACAACAGGTCAGAATGCCCTTGAACAGGCAAGACAGTTCAGCAATGTAACTGAGCTTGACGGTATAGTTATCACCAAGCTTGACGGAACTGCCAAGGGTGGTATTGCGATAGCGATCCAGGCAGAGCTTGACGTACCGGTCAAGTTTATCGGAGTTGGTGAGAAGATCGGTGATCTCCAGAGATTTGACCCTCAGGAATATGTCAACGCATTGTTCGCAGATTTTGACGAGGACAGATCCGAGATCGATATGCTCATCGGCGATGACATGTAATACTACGGCATATATAATGATCATATGTATGTCAATATACTTATATCTGTGCACAACCATATATGATTTTCAAAAGGATTTTTACATAAGGAGACATTAACAAATGGCAGAACAGAACACAACAGACAAACTGACACTTGCGAAATTTGAGGAGGCCTACGACATTGTACAGAAGGTGGTTCTCCCTACAAAGCTCATATACAGTGACTATTTCAGTGAGATAACAGGCAACAAGGTATACTTCAAACCTGAGAACCTTCAGAAGACTGGTGCATACAAGATCAGGGGTGCATATTACAAGATAAGCACTCTTTCAGATGAAGAGAGACAGAAGGGACTGATAACAGCTTCGGCTGGAAATCATGCCCAGGGTGTGGCATATGCTGCAAAAGCATATGGAGTAAAGGCGACCATCGTTATGCCTTCATCTACACCTCTCATCAAGGTTAACAGAACTAAGGCATACGGCGCAGAGGTTATACTGTATGGAGACGTATATGATGAATCATGTGCATACGCTCTTGAGCTTGCAGAGGACAAGGGTTATACATTCATTCATCCGTTCGATGATCTCGATGTTGCCACAGGACAGGGCTCGGTTGCGATGGAGATCATAAAGGAGCTTCCTTTCGTTGACTATATCCTTGTTCCTATCGGAGGTGGCGGTCTGGCAACAGGTGTGTCCACACTTGCCAAGATGATGAATCCGAACATCAAGGTCATAGGTGTTGAGCCTGCCGGAGCAAACTGTATGCAGGTCTCACTGAAGAACAAGAAGGTTACAACACTTCCATATGTCGACACCATTGCAGATGGAACTGCAGTAAAGACACCGGGAAGCAAGATTTTCCCATATATACAGAAGAACATAGATGATATTATAACTGTAGAGGATAACGAACTCATCGTTTCATTCCTCGATATGCTTGAGAACCACAAGCTTCTTGTTGAGAATTCAGGTCTTCTCACAGTGGCAGCACTTAAGCATCTCGATGTAAAGGGTGCCAAGGTCGTAAGCATACTGTCGGGCGGCAATATGGATATGATAACATTTGCCTCACTTGTACAGCACGGACTTATCGCAAGAAGCAGGATCTTCACAGTTTCAACACTTCTTCCTGACAAGCCGGGTGCACTCATGAACATTTCAAAGGTTATCGCTGATCTCCAGGGAAATGTTATCAAGCTTGAGCACAACCAGTTCGTATCCATCAACAGGAATTCAGCAGTTGAGCTTGTTATCACTATGGAGGCATTTGGCCCTGAGCACAAGCAGCTCATCATCAACACACTTGCTGATAAGGGCTACAAGCCAAAGGAAGTCATGACAAAGGGAATATACAATTAATTGTAGTTGATATCGATGATTAACAATGAACTCACTTTAACCGTAAATGACAACAAAATAATCGCCTGCAGACGCGGTGACAATCTGTTCAAGGTGCTGTGCAGCGCCGGATATGTGTTCAGTGGAAACTGCGGAGGTCTTGGAAGGTGTCAGAGATGTCTGGTGGATGTAAAAGGTGCGGGCACGGTAAAAAGCTGTACCTACACTATCACTGATAACATACAGATAACCATAGGTGAGGATAACATGTCAGTCCTTGCTTCGTACAAGGGTGCTGATGAATCCAACAACGTATATAATGGCGATGGTCGTGGTATAGGCATAGCTATAGATTTAGGCACTACCACCATCGCCATAGAACAGATAGATATGTCTGATGGAAGTGTCACGGACAGATGTGGATTTATGAATCCGCAAATTGAATATGGCAGCGATGTCATATCAAGGATCCGAACAGGCTCCACAGAAGATGGACTGACAAAGCTCAGAAGCTCAGTAGTCACAAGGATTTCCTCAGAGTTGGCCGGAATGGGGGATGCCCCTGCAGATATATCAAGGATAATTATTTCCGGAAACACCACCATGAATGCAATACTGGAGCGGCTGCTTCTGGACAATCTCGGGCATGCACCATTTGAGATCAGGAATCCTGACAGTATAACAGTATCAGGGAAGGATTTCTTTGATGATGAAAGATTTTGCAGTGCAGAAGTCACATGTCTTCCTAACCTCAGCGCATTTGTTGGAGCTGACGCATTGTGCGGTGCAGTCGTCTGTAACATTGACAGGTCTGACAAATATCAGTTGTTTGCAGATCTCGGAACAAACGGAGAACTCATACTTGCAAAGCAGGGCATCGGTTATGCCACCTCATGTGCATGTGGTCCGGCATTTGAGGGAATGCTGAGGAGAGGTGTTGCAGCTCCAACCACAGCCTTTGATCTGCTGAACAGACTTAATTTGCTACACATAGTGAATGACGATGGAGTCCTGGTTGATCAGTATATAGACGGCGGCTACAGACTTGCGGGTGGAGTGACAATTGACATGGATATGATCAGAAGCTTTCTCCTTGCAAAGGCAGCCATATGTGCAGGGATAGAATCCCTCATGGATATGGCGGGGATAACGGCAGAGGACGTATCACGTGTATATCTGGCAGGAGGCTTCGGGTGCAGTCTTAATATATCAAGTGCGGTAAGCCTTGGACTTTTTCCGGACAGTTTTCAGGAAAAATCAGAATTTGCAGGAAATACATCCCTGCACGGAGCACATAAGTGCTTGATTGATAAGAGTTTTATTGATAGAATATATGCGTTTAAAGAGACCCTGACTGCTGTGAATCTCGGTGAGCTTGAGGGCTTTGACAGAAGATATTACAGTCATATGGATCTCAGACCATGGACCGCACAGTCACATGGTACAAATAAATTACAACAGAAGAGTAGATTATGAAATTACTAAGTATAGCAAGCGGTAGCAGCGGTAACTGCTATTACGTCGGCAATAGCGATACCCATCTTCTTGTGGATGTAGGCATAAGCTGCAAGAGGGTTGAAAACGCCCTTAAGGATGAGGGAATAAAGCCGTCTGAACTCGATGGTGTTCTTGTAACGCATGAGCATATAGATCATGTGAAGGGCATAGGTGTTCTGGCAAGAAAGCACGGTGTTCCTATATATGCCACTGCAGGAACCATAGCTGAGATGAAGAAGATGACCTCCCTTGGCAGTATCGATGAGGGACTGTTTCATGAGATTCGTCCTGATGAAAAGATACTGATAAAGGATATAACCGTTGATCCGTCATCCATCTGGCATGACGCAGCGGATCCGGTATGCTACAGCCTGTATGGAGATGGCAAAAAAGTGTCCATAGCGACTGATATGGGCAATTATAATGATTATATTGTAGATAAGCTTGACAACTCAGATATAATGGTAGTTGAGGCCAATCATGATGTCAGAATGCTTGAGGCGGGACCATATCCTTATTATCTCAAGAGACGAATCCTTGGCAACTATGGTCATCTGTCCAACGAATTATCAGGGCAGCTCATATACAGACTTCTGAATGACCATGTGAAGGGTATCATTCTGGGACATCTGAGCAAGGAGAACAATTTTGAAGAGCTGGCATACGAGACAGTCAAGCTGGAGCTTGAAAACAATTCATACGCCAACGATGTAAGGGAATTTGGGCTGGCAGTAGCCAGAAGAGACATGCCTATGGCTGCCATAGAAGCGTAGGCTGATTTTTAGGAGTGAATAAAGATGGGTTCTGTATGTACAGGCTCCATCATCAACAAGGAGGATAAATGAAATGAAAAAGAGAATCATAACTGTAGTAGGTAAGGACAGCGTGGGAATCACAGCTAAGGTATGTGTATATCTGGCAAACAACCAGATCAATATACTTGACATATCACAGACTATAGTTGCAGGGTACTTCAACATGATGATGGTGGTTGATACACAGGAGTCATCCAAATCAACAGAGCTCATCGCGTCAGAACTCGGACAGATCGGAGAAGAGATTGGAGTACAGATAAAGGTACAGCACGAGAAGATCTTTGAGACAATGCACAGAATCTAATAATATACAGTCTGACAGACAGAAAAGAGGATATACATGATTAGCATAAATGAAGTAATCGAGACCAATAAGATGATCTCAGACATGAATCTGGATGTTCGTACCATCACAATGGGAATCAGTCTTTTGGATTGTGTAGGCACAGATGTGGATGATACATGTACAAAGATATATAACAAAATAACAACATATGCCAAGGATCTTGTATCAACAGGTCAGGAGATATCAAGAAGATATGGTATACCAATCGTCAACAAGAGAGTTTCTGTAACACCTATAGCACTGGTTGGTGGTTCCGTATGTAAGACCACCGGAGATTTTGTAAAGATAGCAAAGGCTCTTGACAAGGCTGCAGACACCATAGGAGTCAACTTCATCGGAGGATATTCAGCGCTTGTAAATAAGGGCATGACTCCTGCTGATGAGCTTCTTATCCGTTCAATTCCTGAAGCACTCTCAAGCACAGGAAAGGTGTGCAGCTCCATAAATGTAGGTTCAACCAAAACCGGTATAGATATGGATGCAGTCAAGATTCTCGGAGAGATGATCAAAGACACTGCCGAGCTCACCAAGGAAGCAGATTCCATCGGTTGTGCAAAGCTTGTAGTATTCTGTAACGCACCTGATGACAACCCATTTATGGCCGGTGCATTCCACGGTGTTACCGAGGGAGACTGTGTCATCAATGTCGGAGTCAGCGGCCCTGGTGTTGTAAAGAAAGCCCTTGAGAAGGTAAGAGGAGAAAACTTTGAGGAACTCTGCGAGACCATCAAGAAGACAGCTTTCAAGGTAACCAGAGTTGGACAGCTCGTTGCAAAAGAGGCATCCAAGATGCTCGGCGTACCATTTGGTATAGTTGACCTGTCACTTGCCCCTACTCCTGCAGTCGGAGACAGTGTAGGTGAGATTCTCGAGGAGATCGGTCTTGAATACGCCGGAGCTCCTGGTACAACAGCAGCCCTTGCGCTCCTCAACGATCAGGTTAAGAAGGGTGGAGTTATGGCTTCATCATACGTCGGAGGACTCTCCGGTGCATTCATCCCTGTATCTGAGGACCAGAGAATGATCGATGCAGTTTCCGCAGGAGCATTAACTCTTGAGAAACTTGAGGCCATGACATGTGTATGTTCAGTAGGTCTTGATATGATAGCAATTCCTGGTGATACATCACCTGCAACCATATCAGGAATTATCGCTGATGAGATGGCTCTTGGTATGATCAACCAGAAGACAACCGCTGTAAGACTTATCCCTGTTATCGGTAAGACAGTTGGAGATCAGGCTGAATTTGGCGGACTTCTCGGATACGCACCTATCATGCCTGTCAACAGATTTGCATGTGATAAGTTTGTCAACAGAGGTGGACGTATTCCAGCCCCTATCCATAGTTTCAAAAACTAATATTGGATAATGCGGTATAGGATCACAGTTCCTGATACGATATAGATATATAGAGGATGCGCACTGAATACGGAAATTCCGTGCGCATCTCTTTTGCTGTAATTGAATATTTCCATTTGGAGATATCTGATAATATGATCACAAGAAAATTATTTAAGGATATTATTTTATGAGAAGATTAGCTTTACCGGATGAAATACTGATGAAGGTTGAAAAGCCCGCCAGATATATAGGTGGAGAATACAACAGTGTTATGAAGGACAAGGACAAGGTTGATGTGCGTTTCTGCATGTGTTTTCCTGATGTATACGAGATAGGTATGTCCCATCTCGGAATTCAGATACTGTACGATATGTTCAACAGGAGAGAGGACACATGGTGTGAAAGAGTTTATTCGCCATGGCCTGATCTGGACGCGGAGATGAGAGAACATGACATCCCTCTGTTCGCGCTGGAATCCCAGGATCCTATAAAGGATTTTGATTTCCTTGGAATAACACTCCAGTACGAGATGTGTTACACCAATATTCTTCAGGTGCTTGATCTGGCTGGAATCCCACTCCGTACAAGAGACAGAAAAAAGGGAGACACACTTGTTATAGGCGGAGGCCCATGCTCATACAATCCTGAGCCTATAGCAGACTTCTTTGACATATTCTATATGGGTGAGGGCGAAGTATCATATGATGCACTTCTGGAGCTTTACAAGGTGTATAAGCACTCTGATATGACCAGGGAAGAATTTCTCATAAAGGTGTCCAACATTCCGGGATTATACGTTCCTGAGCTCTATGAAGTCACATACAAGGAAGATGGCACGATAGCTTCATTTGCTCCTAGATTTGAAGATGTGCCTGCCACGATAACCAAGACGGTTGTCATGGATCACAGCAAAGTCACATACCCTGAGAAGCCTGTTGTGTCATTCATGAAGCTCACTCAGGACAGAGTTGTTCTTGAGATCATGCGCGGATGTATAAGAGGCTGCAGATTCTGCCAGGCTGGAATGATATACAGACCAACCAGACCTAAGGATGTCAATCTGTTAAAGGGCTATGCTGAGAAAATGCTGGCAAGTACAGGACACGAGGAGATAACCTTCAGCAGTCTGTCGTCGAGTGATTACGAGGAGCTTCCGGAACTCACAGACTGCCTGATCGAGAAGATGGACAATGAGCATGTAAATATCTCTCTGCCATCGCTCCGTATAGACGCCTTTTCTCTGGATGTCATGAGCAAGATCCAGGATGTGAAGAAGAGTTCACTTACATTTGCCCCTGAGGCAGGAACGCAGAGACTCAGAAATGTTATAAACAAGGGTCTCACAAAGGAGAACATAATGGATGGTGCCCTGAAGGCCTTCAAAGGCGGCTGGGATAAGGTGAAGCTGTACTTCATGATGGGCCTTCCTACTGAGACATATGACGATATTGCCGGGATTGCAGACCTGTCGGAGGAGATCACTGAGCTTTTCTTTGCAAATATCCCAAGAGAAGAACGAAATGGACGTGTCATGGTCACCGCATCGGCATCATATTTTGTGCCAAAGCCATTTACTCCGTTCCAGTGGGCTCCGATGATAAGGCCTGAGGAATTTGTCAAGCGTGCATACTTTGTGAAGGACAGATTCCGCGCAGAGAAGAACCATAAGAGTCTTAAGTTCCAGTACCACGAAGCAGATATCACCATACTTGAGGGACTGCTTGCTCGAGGCGACAGGAAGCTCTGCGATGTAATATATGATGTCTATAAGGCCGGTCAGATATTTGACGCATGGACAGAGTTCTTCAAAAAAGAAAACTGGGACAACGCCATGGCAAAGCACGGTCTGGATATAGATTTCTACACATACAGGGACAGAAGTGTTGATGAGATACTTCCATGGGATTTCATTGATATAGGAGTCACAAGAAAGTTCCTTGAGAGAGAGTGGGAGAACGCCCAGAACGAAAAGGTAACCCCTAACTGCAGACAGCAGTGTTCCGGCTGTGGTGCCGCAAGATTTGGAGGAGGTGTATGTTTTGAAAATAAGAATTAAATACTCCAAGCTCGGTAACCTCAGATTTATAGGACACCTTGACGTTATGAGATATTTCCAGAAGGAGATAAGACGTGCCGGTCTGGATGTGAGCTATTCCAAGGGATATTCGCCTCACCAGATCATCTCGTTTGCCGCTCCGCTGGCCATGGGAATCACTTCTGATGGCGAATACTTTGACGGAGAATTTGAATCCGTTACAACATCCAGAGAGATGATCGATGCATTGAATGCCGTATCGGTTGATGAGATGAAGGTCACTGAGTGTGTACTTCTTCCCGATGATGCAAAGAACTCCATGTCAGTTGTGTCAGCATCGGACTATGTCATCTCATTCCTTGACAAAGCAGGAACTGAAGAACGGCATAATATACTGGACAGTGTGGAATCCTTCATGTCGCAGGATCAGATCGTCATTCTGAAAAAAACAAAGAAGAGCGAACGCGAGGAGAATATAAAACCTGGTATCATGACCTGCGAACTGAGGGACGATCAGATATATATGCTGCTGTCAACCGGAAGTGAATACAACCTCAAGCCGGAGCTCGTCATGCAGGCTCTCTGCGCGTATGCGGGTGTCAGTCACAACCAGTTCCATTATCATATTCACAGACTGGAGACGTACATGGATGGCCCTGATGGCAATATAATACCTCTATACAAGGCCGGTTCACCATTCTAAGAGTCTGCCTGACCGCATATTTGAAAGATTATAAGGGGAATATCACATGAGAAAGCTGGTAGTTTCACACTACGACAACAAAATATTACAGGCTGTTATACAGGATGGCAAAGTCACAGATCTTAACCTGTCAGAGGGCAGTACAGTCCTCGGCAATATCTATGTGGGCAAGGTGGCCAACATCGTAAACAATATAAATGCCTGCTTCGTGGATTACGGTGACAGACTTCCCTGCTACTACAGTCTGGATGACAATGATATTATATACGCCGATGGCAGGGAGCACACAAAGCTCAGGATCGGCGATGAGATAGTCGTTCAGATCAGCCGTGACGCAGTCAAGACCAAGAACCCTGTTGGTTCATCGGAGCTCACCCTCCGCGGGGATTACTGTGTGGTCCACACCGGGGAACAGATCGGTGTATCGAACAAGATAAGCAGCAGAAAGCTCCGGGACGAGCTTAAGGACATCGCGCGAAATACCCTCCCGGCGGGTATAGGTTGTATCATTAGGACAAATGCTGTGGATGCGGACCCTGAACTCATAAAACGTGAACTGAATGAGCTGGGCGGTCGTCTCACGCAGATCCTGAAGGCCGCAGCAACCAGAAAATGCTTTTCCTGTCTGTACCGGAATCCACCGGAATATATAGAAAACATAACTTTCATGGGAAGTAATAAGCTAGATTCACTGGTAACCGATGATGAAGAAATATTCCACGTATTTGAGGATTACATAGAGAAAAAACAGCCTGGAACAATAGACTTAACGCTTCATACCGATACGGAATGTCCGCTTACGGCAATCTACAATCTCAATAAAGAAGTGGAGGGAGCTCTAAAGGAGAGAGTATGGCTTAAGTCAGGTGCCTACCTTATAATCCAGCAGACTGAGGCCATGGTAGTTGTGGATGTGAATACAGGCAAGGCTATATCAGGCAGAGATATGGAACAGCACATGCTGAAGGTCAACACCGAGGCTGCCATCGAAACCTGCCGTCAGTTAAGACTCCGCAATCTGTCAGGGATAGTAGTCATAGACTTTATAAACATGAAGAATCCCGATGATATCCTCAGGATACGTGATACCCTGATAAGAGAGCTGGCAGACGATCCTGTACCAGCCAAATTCGTAGATATCACCAAGCTTGGACTTATAGAGCTGACCAGAAAGAAGTTAAAGAGACCGCTTCACGAAATGGTTAAGCTTTGATGAAAATAAATCAAAAAATATTGTAAAAATATATCAGAAAATTATTGACAAATAATCATCTCAATGGTAGATTATATGAGTGTGCCGCACAGTTAGGTATAAGTGTGTCAACAGACACCACCAAAACTGGCGAGTTTGATTAAGGAGGTATTAACCATGTACGCAATTATAGCAACAGGCGGTAAGCAGTACAAGGTAGCTGAAGGAGACGTGATCAAGGTTGAGAAGCTCGCAGCAGAGGCTGGAAGCGAAGTAACATTTGATGATGTTATCTTAGTAAGCACTGATTCAGACGTTAAGTGTGGAGATGCAGTTGCTAATGCATCTGTAACAGCATCAGTAGTTGGTGAAGGCAAGTCTAAGAAAGTTATTGTTTACAAGTACAAGAGAAAGACTGGCTATCACAAGAAGAATGGTCACAGACAGTCATATACTAAGGTTGAGATCAAGAAGATCAACGCTTAATTGGTATTGATTGTATCGATTATAAGACATGATTGATGTAGTTATTTATCAGAACAGCAATTCGGAATATATAGGATTTAAGACAGATGGACATGCGGAATATGATGATCCTGGACAAGATATCGTCTGTAGCGCAGTTTCAGCGATCACGATAACTATCCTGAACTCTGTTGAGAAGCTTTCAGATGTGAATTTCACACTTGACTGCGATCAGGAGAGCGGACATATGGATTTCATATTCACAGAGGAGCCGGATATCAAGGCACAGACTTTGATGCAGGCGCTTGTGATCGGTATATCCGGAATCGAAGAATCCTATGGCGATTATATTTGTATGACCTTTAAGGAGGTGTAATTGACATGATGAAGATGGAACTTCAGTTTTTCGCTCATAAGAAAGGTGTAGGTTCTACAAAAAACGGCAGAGACTCAGAGTCCAAGAGACTTGGCGCTAAGAGAGCTGACGGTCAGTTCGTAAAGGCTGGTAACATCCTTTACAGACAGCGTGGAACAAAGATTCACCCAGGTCTTAACGTTGGTATCGGCGGAGATGACACACTGTTCGCTACAGCTGATGGTATCGTTAGATTTGAGAGAAAGGGTAGAGACAAGAAGCAGGTTTCTATCTATCCAGTAGTTAACGAGTAATATTGGATATATATAAGTAATACTATCAAGAGACTGGAGTAATTTTTATTATTCCAGTCTTTTTTTACAGACAAAAGTGCAGATATGGGGTATACTATAAAATAGTGTGCAGATGTATCTGCAGAACTTGACACAGGTAGTTTAGACATTGAATATTCGGTATAGAATATCTGACATAGAAAGGCGGTATATTATGTTTGCCGATAGAGCCAGAATATATGTGAGATCAGGCAAGGGCGGTGACGGACATGTATCCTTCAGAAGAGAGAAATATGTTCCAAACGGCGGTCCTGACGGCGGTGACGGAGGTAATGGCGGTGACGTTATCTTTGTTGTCGACGAGGGAATGAACACGCTCACTAACTATAGACATGTGACAAAATACAAAGCCGGAGACGGTGAAGAGGGCGGCAAGAAGAACTGCCATGGCAGCAATGGTGCCGATATCGTGCTCAAGGTTCCACCTGGAACTGTTGTCAAAGATTCAGAGACAGGTAAGGTTATTCTAGATATGGCATACAAGAAGGAACCTGTTGTTTTCCTTAAAGGAGGCCGTGGTGGCCGTGGCAACAGAACATATGTAACTTCGACCATGCAGGCGCCAAAGTATGCACAGCCTGGTCAGCCAGCCAAGGAGCTTACAGTAGATCTTGAACTCAAGTGTATAGCTGACGTAGGACTTGTCGGATACCCAAGTGTAGGTAAATCAACCTTCCTTGCAAGAGTTACGAATGCCCGTCCTAAGATCGCGGCATATCATTTTACCACTTTAGTTCCGAACCTGGGTGTGGTGGATCTCGGGGATAAGAACGGCTTCGTGATCGCAGACATTCCAGGAATAATTGAAGGTGCGTCAGAAGGAACAGGTCTTGGACTTCAGTTCTTAAGACATATAGAGCGTACAAAGGTTATAATCCACATCGTGGATGCAGCCTCGGTGGATGGAAGAGATCCGATCAATGATATCCACGTAATCAATGAAGAGCTCAAGAAGTACAATAAAGACATCGAGAACCGTCCACAGGTTATAGCAGCCAACAAGGTCGATCTTCTGGATGATATGGGCTATGAGACTGTCATAGAGATGCTTAAGGAGGAATTCCCGGAGGATGAAGGATATAAGATATTCCCTATATCTGCAGTATCAGGAAAGGGTATCAATGAACTTCTCTGGTATGTCAATGACCTTGTAAAGCAGTCTCCAAGGGAGATCATCGAATTTGAACCTGAGATAGATCTGTCCATGCAGGATGATCCTGAGCTTCCATTTGAAGTCAGAAAGTCAGACGAGGAGGAGGGTGTATATATCGTCGAGGGTCCACGAATCGAGAAGATGCTCGGATATACGAACCTTGAATCTGAGAAGGGCTTTGATTTCTTCCAGAAGTTCCTCAGAGACAATGGAATACTTGCACAGCTTGAGGAGCTTGGCTGTGTAGACGGAGATACTGTAAGAATGTATTTCCTTGAATTTGATTATTATAAGTAAAGGAATAAATATATATGAATAGCAAACAGAGAGCATATTTAAAGGGGCTGGCACAGACCATCCAGCCTATACTCAACATAGGCAAATCATCACTCACACCTGAGTTCACAGAATCTGTTGCAGAGGCTCTTGAGGCGAGAGAACTAATCAAGATCTCTGTTCTCAAGAACTGTCTTGACGATCCTCGTGAGATAGCAGCTATGCTCGGTGAGAGAACCCACTCACAGGTAGTTCAGGTGATCGGCAGAAAGATCGTTCTGTACAAGGAGTCAAAGGAACATAAGAAAATCGAACTTCCATAGGGGGGAATAAGCCATGCTGGCACAAAAAGCAGGACATGTAGGTATACTCGGCGGAACATTCAATCCTATACACTATGGACATATAGAGCTTGGCGTACAGGCACTGGAACAGTTTAGACTGGATAAAGTGCTTGTGATGCCCAACAATAAGCCTGGTTATAAAGATATTTCCAACGAAGTTACAACAGATCACCGGGTCAACATGATAAAACTTGCCATAGATGGCATAAAAGGGTTGGAGTATTCTGATTTTGAGCTCAGACGTCCCGGGATCACATACACCTCAGATACGCTTGAGGCCCTTCATGAGTTATATCCTGACGTTCACTGGTATTTTATCATGGGCGGGGATTCCATTATGTATTTTGACCACTGGCACAGACCTGACATCATATCAAGGCATGCAACGCTGCTTGTCACAACAAGAAGTGGAGCTCCTGAGGATATGATCAACGACAAGATAGCAAGCCTGCAAAGCTTGTTTCCGGCTTCTGATATCCGCCGGGAGTACATCCACCAGCACGATATATCCTCAAGTGATATAAGAGCTGCTGTGCGGTCAGGAGAAGATATCAGGGATATGGTTCCCGACAGCGTGATAACATATATCAGGGACAATGGTCTATATCACGTTTGATCTGGCAGGTATAACAACATATATTGAATATTACTTATACTTGAACATTTGCAACAGATAGGAGATAAGATGAACAGATTTGAGATGCGTGAGCGCCTTGAAAACAAGCTCACAAAGAAAAGATTTGAACATTCACTTGGTGTGGAATATGTATCAGGCTGCCTGGCCATGGTTCACGGAGCAGATGTGAACAAAGCTTTGACTGCCGGACTTCTACATGACTGCGCCAAATGTCTGCCTGCAGACGAGAAGATAGCAAGATGCCAAAAACACGGACTTCCAATAAGCCAGGTCGAATTTGCTAACCCTGAGCTTTTACACGCAAAGCTGGGAGCATATTACGCAAGAGAAAAATACGGAGTTGACGATGAGGACATCCTATCGGCTATAGAATTCCATACCACTGGAAGACCGGCTATGTCGCTTCTGGAAAAGATTGTTTTTGTGGCTGACTATATAGAGCCGAACCGTAAGCCTTTGCCGGAGATAGATGAAATAAGAAATGAGGCATTCTCCGATATTGACGCTTCGGTGGCCCACATATTAAAGAATACTTTAACTTATCTGGACAGTGGCAGCTGTGGAGACACGGACGAAATGTCTGTCCGGACATATAAATATTATACATCATTGAACAGTGAGGACTAATATGGCAGATTCCAGAGAGATGCTCAAGATAGCATGTGCTGCTCTTGAGGATAAAAAAGCATTTGACATTAAGATCATAGACATAAGCAGAATTTCAACCTTATGTGATTATATAGTGATAGCTGACGGAACAAATAAAAAACAGGTTCAGGCACTCAGCGATAATGTTGAGGACCATATGCACGAAGCTGGATATTCCCACAAGGGAGTGGAGGGATATTCTGAAGGTGGATGGATTTTGCTGGATTATTATGATATAATAATCCATATATTTTCTGAAGAATCAAGAAGATTCTACAACATAGAGAAGATATGGAGTGACGGAGATATTATATCTCTGGACAGCATATAAGATATTCAGTTTAAAATAAGATTGGGTTGCAAGTAAGAATTTGGGGATTAAAACATGGAGAGTAACAGGCTATTAAGCGACAATTATATCAAGATCAATCATATTGCCTCCAAATGTATGAGGCTTTTTGCTATATTGATACTTTTGTACTGGGTATTTACATATATTGGAGGGCAGTGCAATATAGTGCTCCTGTGTTCCTGCATGGGAGTATGCTGTATTCTGACCCTTATACCTACGATTTTTATTGATCTACTTAAGAACAATGAGGGCAAATGTATAAAATATGTGGTAATTGCATTGGCTGTACTCATATGCTCCATACTCAATACAACTTTATCGTACACAGCTATGATCGTCTGGATATTTCCTATGCTTGTAGCTTCCCTTTATTATAACAAAACAATGGTTCTCTATACTGCGCTTTTATCTACAGTCGGTGTATTCGCTGCAGATATAGTCAATTACAGATTATGTGATCTTGTTATTCCACCCGCACATGATGATTTTGCTGACAATATGATACTGGTCATAGCGCCATGTGTTATAGCCATTTTTATCATGTCATTTGTATCATATTTCATAGTATCAAGAAACTCAACAATGCTCAATAATGTTATAGACCATGCTGAAGAGGTCAAAACTAATCAGAAGGAACTCATATATGCGTTTGCCGAGCTCTCAGAGAGCAAGTCAAAATCAACAGGTGAGCACATCAAGAGAGTTGCAAAATACATGGAGGTTCTTGGAAAGGCATCCGGTTTTGATGACGATTATGTTGACATGCTTTCAACCGCAGCCATGATGCACGATATCGGCAAACTGATGATCAGCGAGGAAATACTCAACAAACCTTCCCGTCTTACAGATGAGGAGTTCGCCATTATGAAGAGTCATGTATTATATGGTGACGCACTTCTCTCAAAATGTCCGGGACAGATCCTTCAGATTGCAAGAACGATCGCCAAGGAACATCATGAGAAGTGGGATGGCTCTGGATATCTGCATATGAAGGGAGAAGAGATCGCATATATCAGCAGGCTTATGGCTGTATGTGATGTATTCGATGCCCTTACATCAGCAAGATACTACAAGAAAGGCTGGTCTATGGAGGAGGCTTATACCGAGATAGTAAGCCAGAGTGGTAAACAGTTTGATCCAAAGGTAGTATTATTATTCCAGGCTCATTTCAAGGAATTCAAACAGATAGCAGAACAGAATGCTGATAAGCACATATACTAAAATGTGATTACTTAAAAATAGGCTAAATATACATTAAGCTAATAGGCTAAAAAACTGTTTTTTATGGTTTTTTAGCCTATTTTTGTTGAATTTAGGCTTGAAATAAGCTAATTAATTGGTATAATGTAATTAACAAGTTGATATAAATTAACTATTTTGAAGTTAATTTACTTTTAATAAGCCCCCTCTTAAAAAATATGACATAAATTGATCCCCAGGTCATATACGTAAATGTTGCTGACGTATGTTGACCTGGGGATCTCTTTCTTAATGGATTTATTATATTATATTGTAATTACATCTGCCTAAATAATCCGATAACCTTTCCGAGTATATCGCAGTGGTCTACGATAATTGGATCCATATAATCATTTTCCGGCTGAAGTCTTATATGACCATTCTCCTTAAAATATCTCTTTACTGTAGCCCCATCATCGATAAGTGCAACCACAATATCACGATTGGAAGCAGAAGAGCATTGTTCAACAATAAGGAGATCACCATCGTTGATTCCGATGTTGATCATACTTTCGCCCTTAACGCGAAGCATGAATGTCTGATTATTGGTGTTATGTAAATATTCCGGTGGAATAGGAAAATAATCCATAATATTCTGTGTGGCAAGGATAGGAAGTCCCGCTGCAACCTGTCCAACAACAGGTATATTAATAACCTCACGCCTTGACAATGCAAAATCATCATCTATTATCTCTATAGCCCTTGGTTTTGTTGGATCACGCCTTATATATCCGTTCTCCTCAAGAGATGCGAGATGAGCATGTACTGATGATGTAGACTTGAGTCCAACAGCCTTGCAGATCTCTCTTACTGAAGGTGGATAGCCCTTCTTAAGCTGTTCTTCCTTGATATATTCCAAAATCTCTGTCTGTTTATCAGATATCTTTCCTTTTCCCATGTATATTGAACCTCCACAAATAAATTCTATTTAACATAATCTGTTGTATACAAAATATGATAGCACATATGTTCTGATATTGCAAACGAATGTTCTGTTTTAATTTTGCTTTGTTTTGAATATTCTTGACCGGATCTATTCTTTCGTGGGAATAAAAATGGACACCTGATAGTGCATAATATAGGAGTATTAAGGATTCAGAGTTACAATACGAACTGCAGTCGTACAAGTGTTCGAAAATCACTTGACAACAAAACATCTGTTCGATATAATACGAACATAGTAACAAACATACGTTCAGGAGGGATAGAGATGAATAGATTATTTAATTTCATTAGCAATAAAAAGGTGACAATAATTGTAGCCATAATCATAGCAGCAGTATTATATGTTTCGATCACACACATGGATGCATCCGAAGCTGATGCCACCAATGCCAGCACCAAGTATTACACATGTATATCCGTTGAGTCTGGCGATTCACTTTGGGATATAGCCCAGAAGTATATGACTGATGAATATACATCAACCCAGGATTATATCGATGAAGTTGTCTCGATCAACAATCTGAACAACGATTCATCGATAGTAGCCGGAACCAACCTGGTAATACCATATTATGAAGTGACTGATCTCAATTAAACAAGGAATTAGATGTTCTTGATTAACGCATATAGATTCTATTAAATGATAGATTCTATATGCGTTTTCTGTTTAGATTTTTGCTTAGAGAGTCGTAAGAATCAGTGAAAGAAGTGCAGTTGGAATGTATTTTAGTCTATATGTTTCTATTCGCTAAACTCAGGTTTTACGAAAAAAATATAGCATATTATATTAGATTATGCTATAATCCATTTAGTCATATACATGAATATGCCCACAAATTAACATATATCAGGAGGTTTCAAATATAACGATGCCAGCCAAGCCATACAACAAACAGGTCGATGAGAATAATATATTATTGCTCAGAGATATTCTTTCCGAGTTACCACAATACGCAACGATCGCTTTTCGTGGAATTGAGAATACTACATCCACAAGAACACGCCTTGGTTACGCCAGAGATATAAAAACATTCTACGAGTATTTATGTGAAAATAACCCATTCTTTCGTGATAAAACTCCACTTGATATTACTACTGAGGATCTCAGCAGACTTGAGGCCGAGGACATCGAGGAGTTCCTGCATGCCATGAAGCTTTACACTAAAAACGGACGTACATACACCAACGGTGAACAGGCGTTAAAACGCAAATTATCTGCACTCCGGGTATTTTTTGCATACCTGTATAAAAACGACCGTATAAGCTCAAACGCTGCAGAAAAGGTCGACATGCCAAAGATACACGATAAGAAAATTATACGAATGGAGCCAAACGAGGTTGCAGATTTTCTTGATAATGTTGAGTATGGCAGCGGCCTGACTGAACGCCAGAAAAAATATCATGAGAAAAATAAAGTCCGTGACCTGGCGCTTTTATCACTTATGCTCAGCACCGGCATGCGTGTATCCGAATGCGTTGGAATTGATATACGTGACGTTGATTTCGATAATATGCGGATTAAAATCGTTCGAAAAGGTGGCAAGGAGGCATACGTATACTTCAGTGATGAGGCAAGTGAAGCTTTGCTTGAATATCTTGATGAAAGGAAAAAACTGATACCGGAAAAAGGCCATGAGGATGCGTTATTTCTGTCCGGTCAATTAAAAAGAATATCTGTCAGATCAGTTGAGAATATTGTAAAAAAATACTCTCTTACCTCCGTTCCTTTAAAGCATATAACACCTCACAAACTCAGGAGTACGTTTGGCACTGAGCTTTATAGGGCTACAGACGACATATACCTGGTGGCGGACGTATTAGGCCACTCGGATGTAAATACAACAAGAAAACACTACGCTGATATGGATGAGGACAGAAAACGTCGTTTCAGGAACGAAGTACAGCTTCGTGAAAAACGCACAATTAAACCATAATAATATTATGTTAACTTAAGGAGTATTTTTATGAAATCACAAAAGCTTTTATCATATACAAGACGAGCTATAACTGATTACGATATGATCAGTCCCGGTGACAAGATAGCCATAGGAATATCCGGAGGCAAAGACAGTCTGACACTTTTATATGCAATGTCCAAACTGAAAAAGTTTTATCCCATACCATTTGAAATTGAAGCTATAACCGTAGATCTTGGATTTAAGGATTTTGACACGTCCAGACTTAAGGAATATTGCGAGTCACTTGGAGTCAATTATACGGTTTGCAAAACTCATATAGGCGAGATCGTTTTCGATTACAGGAAGGAACCTAATCCATGTTCACTCTGCAGCCGTATGCGTAAAGGAGCCTTCAATGATTGTGCTGCAGAACTTGGCTGCAACAAGATCGCATATGCCCATCACAAGGATGACGTTATAGACAGCTTCCTGATGTCCATGCTGTATGAAGGGCGCATTCACACCTTCTCTCCTGTCACTCATCTGGAGAAATCAGGTGTCACACTCATAAGACCTCTTATATACGCCCTGGAAGGCGAAATAAGAGCATTTGCACGCGCCAACGATCTTCCAGTCTGCAAGAACCCTTGTCCCGCTGACGGCGTCACAAAGCGTCAGGAAAGCAAAGACATTATAGACGAACTCAAAGTACGCGTGCCTGATGTAAAAGATCGTATATTTTCCTCCATCGAGGGTGCCGGAATAGACGGGTGGTCAAGGCACTGATTAATAGCTTATGGATAAAAAAATAAATCCAATCACAAAACAAAAATGACAGTAAGCGTTTAACAAACAATGATATGTACCCTCTTTACTGGACAACCAGTAAGGAGGGTATTTTTATGCGTTATAGTTATGAGTTTAAAATGATGT